>NZ_JBSKHP010000029.1:0-85257 GCF_057128625.1 Pseudomonas imperatae
GGGCAGCCCGTTGATCGACGCCTCCAGTCGGCCCGGGCGCTTTACGGGGCATACAATCAAGATCAAGAGCCAGATCAGACGCCAGATCAAAGGCTTGTTCATGGCGATTCGCCGCCCCTTCGGGGGGGTAGATGCTGGCCCAATGCAATAATTTCACATCCCATTCGACTAACTGTCATTAAACCGAAATATTCAAAGCATTAAATCGTCACGGCCAAACCCGTGTGGGTAGGACCCACTCAAACCAATTTGCCGAGGTGTTGCCGTGACGCTGCTGAATAAAAATCGTCTGTCGCTTTTGCTGGCCTCCCTGTGCCTTTCGGGCCTGGCCCACGCGACCGATGTAACCGGTGCGGGCTCCAGCTTTGTTTACCCAGTGCTGTCCAAGTGGTCCCAGGACTACAGCAAGCAGAAAGACAACCGCATCAACTACCAGTCCATCGGTTCGGGCGGCGGCATCGCCCAGATCAAGGCAGCCACCGTTGACTTCGGCGCATCGGATGCCCCGCTCAGCGCTGACGACCTGAAAGCAGCCGGCCTGGGCCAGTTCCCCAGCGTCATCGGCGGCATCGTGCCGGTCTTCAACGTCGAAGGCGTGGAAGGCGGCAAGCTGAAGCTGGACGGCCAGACCCTGGCTGACATCTTCCAAGGCAAGATCACCAAGTGGAACGACAAGGCCATCGAGGCCCTGAACCCAGGCGTCAAGCTGCCTGAAACCGCCATCACCGTGGTGCACCGTTCGGACGGCTCGGGTACTTCGTTCAACTTCACCAACTACCTGTCCAAGGTCAGCCCAAGCTGGAACGACCAGCTGAAGTTCGGCACCACCGTGGCCTGGCCTGTGGGTGTGGGCGGCAAGGGCAACGAAGGTGTGGCTGCCTACGTGAAGCAGATCAAGGGCTCCATCGGCTACGTCGAATACGCCTACGCCCTGCAGAACAAAATGGCCACTGCCCAGCTGAAGAACGCCGCCGGCAAGTTCGTCGAGCCTAACGCCAAGGCCTTCCAGGCTGCCGCCGACACCGCCGACTGGGCCAGCGCCAAGGACTTCAACCTGATCATGACCAACGCCCCGGGCGACAACGCCTGGCCGATCACTGCCACTACCTGGATCATCATGTACAAGCAGTCCAAGAACGCCGAGCAGAGCAAGGCCGCCTTTGACTTCTTCAAATGGTCCCTGGAAAACGGCCAGCAGCAGGCCAGCGCCCTGGACTACGTAGCACTGCCGAACTCGCTGGTGCAGAAGATCGAAGGTTACTGGAAATCCGATTTCGCCCATTGATGTGAAGTAAACCGGCGCGCCCCCGCCGGACCTCGGGTCCGGTGGGGGCGTACGCCTTGCGAGTGGATTGCCATGACAGATAACACCCAATACATGACCTCGACCAGCTCTACCACCGATGCCAGCGAAGCCCGTGCGGCACGCGACCATCGCCACGACATGTGGTTCCGGCGCACCATGATGGGTGCCGGCATGCTGGTGCTCGTGCTGCTGCTGAGCATCGCCGGCTCCACCCTGTGGGGCGGCAGCGAAGCGTTTCGCACCTTTGGTTTCGGCTTCCTGACCAGCACCCAATGGGACGTGGTCAACGGCCAGTTCGGCGCCGTCGTGCCTGTTTTCGGCACGCTGGTGACCTCGCTTTTGGCGTTGCTGATCGCCGTTCCGGTGAGTTTCGGCATCGCCATTTTTCTTACGGAAGTGGCGCCCATGTGGCTGCGCATGCCGATTGCCTCGGCGATCGAGCTGCTGGCCGGTATCCCGTCGATCATCTACGGCATGTGGGGGCTGTTCATCTTCGGCCCGTTCATGGCCGCGCACCTGGCGCCGTGGATCAACGACCACCTGGGCGCACTGCCCGTGGTCGGCGCGCTGTTCCAGGGCCCGCCCCTGGGTATCGGCATGCTTACCGCCGGTATCGTGCTGGCGATCATGATCACCCCCTTCATCACCTCGGTGATGCATGAGGTGTTCCGCAGCGTGCCGACTACCTTGAAGGAATCGGCCTACGCCCTGGGTAACACCACCTGGGAAGTGGTCTGGGACATCGTGCTGCCCTACACCCGCTCGGCGGTGGTCGGCGGTATCTTCCTGGGCCTGGGCCGCGCCCTGGGCGAGACCATGGCGGTGACCTTCGTGCTGGGCAACGCCCACCAGTTCTCCGCTTCCTTGCTGATGCCCAGCAGCTCGATCGCCTCGGTGATCGCCAACGAGTTCAGCGAGGCCTACACCGACCTGCACCGTTCGGCGCTGATCGCCCTGGGCTTCCTGCTGTTTGTCGTCACTTTCGTGGTGCTGGCGGCTGCCCGCCTGATGTTGATGCGCTTGTCGCGTAAAGAGGGACTATGAACGACAACGAGCGGCTGTACCGTGTTCGCCGCCTGAAGAACCGTATTGCCATGGCCCTGAGCTGTGGCGCCACGGCCTTTGGCCTGCTGTGGCTGGTGTGGATCCTGATCACCACCCTGATCAACGGCTTCAAGGCGCTGAACCTTGCCCTGTTCACCCAGATGACCCCGCCACCGGGCACCGAGGGCGGTTTGGCCAACGCCTTCTACGGCAGCGCCCTGATGTCGGTGCTGGCCCTGCTGATCGGCACGCCGATTGGCCTGGCCGCTGGTATCTGGCTGGCCGAGTTCGCCCGCCACTCCAAGCTGGGCAACACCGTGCGCTTCATCAACGACATCCTGTTGTCGGCGCCGTCCATCGTGCTGGGCCTGTTCATCTACACCGCGGTGATCCTGCCGCTCAACCACCTCACCAACCACCAGGTGGGCTTCTCGGCGTTCGCCGGTGCCCTGGCCCTGGCGCTGCTGGTGATTCCGGTGGTGGTGCGCACCACCGATGAAATGCTGCAACTGCAGCCTTCGACCATGCGCGAAGCCGCGCTGGCCCTGGGTGTGCCGCAGTGGAAGCTGACCCTGCAGATCGTCCTGCGCGCCGCCAAGGCGGGTGTGGTGACCGGTGTGCTGCTGGCCCTGGCGCGTATCACCGGCGAAACCGCGCCGCTGCTGTTCACCGCGTTCGGCAACCAGTTCTGGAGCAGCAACCTGCTCAAGCCGATCGCCAGCGTGCCGGTGGTGATCTTCCAGTACGCCATGAGCCCCTTCGACGACTGGCACGCCATCGCCTGGGCGGGTGCCCTGGTGCTGACCCTGTTTGTCCTGGCCCTGAGCCTGCTCTCCCGATTGATCCTTTTGCGCAATAGGTCTCACTAATGACAAGTCTTGCCCAGGAACGCACCAAAATCCGTGTGCGCAACCTTGAATTTTTCTACGACCAGCAGCGCTCGCTGAAATCCATCGACATGGACATCCCCGAGAAGCGCGTGACCGCCATCATTGGCCCGTCCGGCTGCGGCAAGTCCACGCTGCTGCGCGTGTTCAACCGCATCTACGCGATGTACCCGAAACAGGAAGCCAAGGGCGAAGTACTGCTCAACGGCGAGAACATCCTGGCCCCGAACTACTCGATGAACCGCCTGCGCAGCCACGTGGGCATGGTGTTCCAGAAGCCGGTGCCGTTCCCGATGTCGATCTACGACAACATCGCCTACGCCGTGCGCCACCATGAGAAACTGGGCCGCCGCGAAATGGACGACCGCGTCGAGCAGGCGCTGCACGGCGCCGCCCTGTGGGGCGAGGTGAAGGATAAGCTCAAGCAGAGCGCCCAGAGCCTCTCCGGTGGCCAGCAGCAACGTCTGTGCATCGCCCGCACCATCGCCCTGAAGCCTCAGGTGTTGCTGCTGGACGAGCCGACCTCGGCGCTGGACCCGATCTCCACCGGCCGCATCGAGCAACTGATCACCGAGCTCAAGGAACAGTTCACCGTGATCATCGTGACCCACAACATGCAACAGGCCGCGCGCTGCTCGGACTACACCGCGTTCATGTTCATGGGCGAGCTGATCGAGCACGGCGACACCGACACGCTGTTCACCAACCCCGCCAAGACCCAGACCGAAGACTACATCACCGGTCGGTTCGGTTGATCTGACGCGGCCTGCGGCCGCTGCTACAGGTTTTGTAGCAGCGGCCACAGGCCGCGTCACGCGTCACACCCGCACGATCAACCGATGCACCCGCTTGCCCGACGACAGGCTCGTCGACTCGTCATCCAGCAGCACCTCTACACTGCCCAATGCCTCGCGCACCAGCCGCCGATCGAAGGCGCTGTACAGCCGCCCGGCCGCGTCGCGAATGGACGCATCAGGGGTCACCCGCCAGCTCAGATACAAGGTCCCGCCTGGGCGCAACAGCTCGCGCAGGCGCCGGGTAGCTGCGGCCACCTGTGCTTCGGGCAGGTGCATGATCACCGTTTCACACAGCACATTCTGCAAGCTGCCGGCCTGCAGGCCCTCCAGCTCGGGCAGGTGCATCAGCGCAAAGCGCAGGTCGGGGTGCAGGGTGCGCGCCTGGGTCAGCAGGCCGCTGCTGGCTTCCACGCCCAGGGCGTCAAAGCCCTGGGCGCTGAGCCACGCCAGGTCGCGGCCACTGCCGCAGCCCACGTCCACCGTAGGGCCGGGGCGGAAATGGCGCAGCAGCAGGGCGTACATGTCGCTGGGAGGTGCCTGGTGGTTCCATTCGCGCGCGTAGTCGGGCGCGCGTTGGTCATAGGCCTGGAGGGTCTTGGGGTCCACGTTCGGTTCCTGGAAAAGGCGGCATGCCATCACTCTAGACAATGTGCCAGCACCAGGGGTTCGCTTTAACCTCAGGCGCTCAGTGCCCAGCCCGGCTCCAGGGGGGGCAGGCCGTGGTGGGCGCGGGCGCGGTCGCAGGCTTCGTTGTGCGTGCCGGTCTCCCAGGACGCCTCGAATTCGCGGCAGGTGCTGGAGCGTTGTTCGTACATGGTGCAGCCCACCGAACAGCCGATTTCCCCGGCCAGGCTGGTGCAGCGCGCCGGCTTGCCCTCGGTGCCACGCATGGCCACGTGGTTGGGGCTGACCTGCACGGTCAGTTCATCGGGCACCAGCCCGCCCACCGAGGTGCATTCGCCCCAGTAGAAAGACACACGGAAAAACGCGCAGCAGGCGCCGCAACTCACGCAAGGGTTGTTATCAGACATGATGAAGGCAGGATTCGATACGGGCGGCGAACTCAGGACGAGGACCGCAACCGAGGGCCTATTCTAGGCATCGCCGCGCCGTTGAGAAGAGGGAAACGGGGGCCTTGAGCAAATATATTTGTGTGGCGTTGCGGGCGCTTTTGTGCAGCGCGAACCGGCGCTGGGCCGGTTCGCGCTGCGCCCTGTTTCAGCGCCCGGCCAGCAGGCGCTGGCGCTTGAAATCGCGCTCGGTGAGGTAGCCGAAAATCAGCCCCAGGGCGCTCCACATCACCAGCTGGATACCCAAGGTGGCGAGGCGGAACTGCCAGAGGTTTTCTGCCGGGAAGCCGTCGGGCACCTCGTTGACCGGCGGGAACACCGAGCCGCCCAGGTTCACCACCAGCAGGTACAGGGCGATGCCGATCAGGGCAGCGGTCCAGATGCCGTGGCGCGGCAGCAGGTTGCGGGCGAAGTTCACGGCGATGACCATGGCCACCACCGACAGCATCACCATCAGCAGGAACAGGTGGGTGCGCTCGCGGATGGTGTCGGGGTCGCCGATGGACGGCGGGTTGGCGGGGTATTTCAGCGCCGGCACCACGATTACCGCTACGAATGCCGCCAGCGCCAGCAACGCGGCCAGCCCGCGTGGGCCCAGGCGCCCGACCCGGCCCACGCAGTTGGCGAAGGCCAGGGCAAACAGCGCGCCCATGCCGGCGCTGTACACCACCACGCCGCTGATCAGGCCGATACCGCTCTGCAGCTCGCGGCCCACCAGCTCGGGGGCCGGGCCCTGATCCAGGTGTTCCTCGAAGGCAAAGGCCTGGTCAATCTGGGGTTCGCCGAAGCATTTGGCGAAACTGAACGCGAGAAAGCCGGCAAGGATGCCGACGAACATGCCGCGCAGGAGCAGTGAACCGGTCATGAAGGCGCTCGTCTAGCGAATAGGTGCTGGCGAGTGTAAACCGGCCCCGGGCCATTGCGACGGGGCTGAGTTTTTTGTCATATAGGATGAAAAAGGAGGACCTGCCATGTACAGCCATATTCAACTGGGCGCACGGGACTTGCCGCGGCTGGCGGCGTTTTATGATGCCGTGCTGCATGAACTGGGGCTTGAACGCATGCCGGATGATAACGATGGCGGGCCGCCGGGGGCCGGCTGGCAGGTGCCAGGCCGGCGCTGGCCGCAGTTTTTCGTGCAGGAACCGTTCAATGGCCTGCCGGCTACCTGGGGCAATGGCGTACAGGTCAGCTTTGCCGCGCGCAGCCGTGCCCAGGTTGATGCGGCGTGGAAGACCGCGGTGCAGCTGGGTGGCCAGGACGAAGGCGCCCCGGGCCTGCGCCCGCAGTATTCAGCCGACTACTACGGCGCCTACTGCCGTGACCCTGAGGGCAACAAACTCTGCTTCGTGCACGCGGAGGGCCTTAACCCGTAGCAGCGGCCCAAAGGCCGCGTCCGGGGGCGCCACGGTGTTGGCTTCGGACGCAGCCTGCGGCAGCTGCTACGGGGATAATCTGTAGCAGCGGCCCAAAGGCCGCGTCCGGGGCGCTACGGTGTTGGCTTCGGACGCAGCCTGCGGCAGCTGCTACGGGGCGGGGGTGTCGGGGGTGTCGGAGATGGCGCGGTGCAGGTCGGCGGTCAGGCGTTCGCCGGCGTAGGCCTGGGCCTGGGCGGATTTCTGTACCAGGCTGCCCAGCCCGAAGAACTCATGGGTGACGCCGCTGTACACCCGGCGCTCCACGTTCACGCCGGCTGCTTTCAACGCGGTCTCCATCAAGGCGCCGTCGTCACGCAGCGGGTCGACCTCGGCGTTGATCAGGGTCACCGGCGGCAAGCCCTGCAGGTTGGCGTGCAGCACGTCCAGGCGCGGGTCCTGTTTCTGCCCCGGGTCGCTCAGCAGTTGGTTGAAGAACCACGGCATCATCGCCGCGTTCAACGGCTTGGCGTGGGCGTATTTGGTGTAGGACTCGGTGTCGCTGCCGGTCTGGGTCACCGGGTAGATGGCCAGCAGGTGCTTGGGCGCCGCCAGGCCTTGCTCATGGGCAGCGATGGCAGTGGCCAGGGCCAGGTTACCGCCGGCGCTTTCACCGGCCAGGGCCAGGTGCTTGGGGTCGCCGCCCACGGCGCGGGCGTAGTGGGTGAGCCAGCGGTACACGGCCACGCCGTCATCGGCGGCGGCGGGGAAGCGGTCTTCCGGCGCACGGCGGTAGTCGATCGACACCACCACGGCATCGGCCACCTTGGCCAGGGCGCGGGCCGAGCTGTCATAGACCTTGCGGTCAGCCAGCACCCAGCCACCGCCGTGGAAGTACAGGATCACCGGCTTGAAGCCACCGCCATCCGGGGTATAGACCGTGGCCGGTATCTGCCCTGCGGCGCCCGGCACGCTACGGTCGTAGGCCTGCACGCCAGCGGCGTCGCCAGTAATGCCCTGATCGGCCAGCACTGCCTTGGCGGCGTCGGCCAGGGTTGGCTGCACCCGCGCGGTCGTCACGTCCAGGGTCTCGATGGGTTGCGGGTTGAGGCTGGCCAGCTTGTCCAGCACCAGGCTCATGTCGGCATCGGTGCGCAGGTTGGCGGCTTCGATCTGCGCCAGTTGCTCGGGGGTAGGCGCCTTGGGCGTGCTGGAGCAGCCAGCCAGCAGGGCAACGGCGAGCAGGAGGAGGGTGGAGGGTTTGGTCATCGACAGGGGGCCTTGAACAGAAAGAAAAGACTCACCCAACTGTAGCGCCTGGCGCAGAGCGGCGCGACACAAATCCAGTGTCAGGCAAACAAGGCGGACAGCGCCACTCCATCAGGCCATGGCACGGTGCAACAAATGTAGCACCGGCCGGCAGGCCGGGTCGCGCCGTGCGGACGGCGCTCGATCTCAAGACCGCTGCAAAACCCCAGACATGCACTTGGCGGCCATGACGCAATCCTGTAGCCGCTGCCGCCAGGCTGCGCTGGGCAGTGTGAACCCTGAAGATCTGCAGTGTGGTAAAGGGCCAGCGCAGCCTGGCGGCAGCGGCTACGCGATTGCGGGGGGGGGGGAGAGGTGCATGGCGGTGTTTTGGTGGCGGTCATGAGATCGAGCGCCGCCCGCGCGGCGCATCGCGGCCAAGGCCGGCTCCTACATCTGTTTCGGGCCAGTTATGCCTGTGGCATCACCTTGTCCGCCTTTGTTGCATGGCTGGGGAATTGTTGTTGCCCCAAAAACAAAACACCCCGCACTCGGCGGGGTGTTTTGTTATGGCAGGGTTAATTAACCCACCAACTGAAACCCAGCATGCTGCACCAGGTCCAGCAACGGCTGCGGGTACACGCCCAGGGCGAACGCCAGGATGGCGATGGCCAGCAGCATCACGCCACCGGTGCGCTGTTCCCAGTTGAACGGTGCATCGTGGCGACGCAGGGTCGGCTCGATCAGGTACAGGGTGACCATCACGCGCAGGTAGTAGAACACGCCGATGGCGCTGCCGATCACCAGGGCGCCGGTCAGCCACCACAGTTGCGACTGCACGCCGGTGGCGATGATGTAGAACTTGCCGATGAAGCCGGCGGTCAGCGGGATGCCGGCCAGGGACAGCATCATCACGGTCAGCACGGCGGTCAGGTACGGACGGCGCCAGAACAGGCCGCGGTATTCGTACAGGGCGTCGGCGTCACGGCCGTTGTACGGCGAGGACATCAGGGTGATCACGCCGAAGGCGCCCAGGCTGGTGATCACGTAGGTCACCAGGTACACGCCGATGGCTTCCAGCGCCAGGCCCTTGCTGGCCACCAGGGCGATCAGCAGGTAGCCGAAGTGGGCGATCGACGAGAAACCCAGCAGGCGCTTGAGGTTGGTCTGGGTCACCGCCAGCAGGTTGCCGATGATGATCGAGGCCACCGCAATCACTTCCAGCACGGTGGTCAGCACGCCGCTGCTGGCCGCAGGCGACAGTTGGAACAGACGCACCACCACCGCGAACACCGCCACCTTGCTGGCCGTGGCCAGGAAGGCCGCCACCGGCGCCGGGGCGCCTTCGTAGACGTCCGGGGTCCACAGGTGGAAGGGTACCAGCGACAGTTTGAACGCCAGGCCCACGAACATCATACCCAGGCCCAGGGCCGCCAGGCTGCTCGGCTTGCCGGTGGCTGCCAGGGCGCGGCCGATCTCGGCGAACTGCAGGCTGCCGGCGTCGGCATACAGCAGCGCCATGCCGAACAGCAGGAAGGCGGAGCCGGCGGCCGACAGCACCATGTACTTGATGCCGGCTTCCAGCGAACGCTTGTTGAAGAACGCGTAGGCGATCAGGCCGTAGGTGGGTACCGACAGCAGTTCCAGGCCAATGAACAGGCTCGACAGGTGCTGCGCGCTGACCAGCACCATGCCGCCGGCGGCGGCCATCAGGATCAACAGGTACAGCTCTTCGCGGTTGCCCGGGTAGCCCGAGCCGCCATCACCCAGGTAGGCGTGGGCCAGGGTCACGCACGCCAGCGTGGCGACCAGGATCAAGGCAATGTACAGGCAGGCGAAGTGGTCGATCTGGATCAGCGAGGTGACGCTGATGGGCGACACCTTGAGGGCCGGCAGCACCGACAGCAGGGCAATGTTCAGCCCCGCCACCGACAGCAGGAAGGTTTGCGAGTGATTGCGCCGCCAGGCGATCGCCAGCATCACCACGACAACGGTGAGGCTGGTGATCAGCAGCGGTGCAAGCGCGATAAAGTGTTGAAGGGTCAGGTCCATAGCGCTCTTACCGGGCCGAAGCGAGTTGAGTGAAAGCGGTGCCGAACCACTGCTGCACACCGGCCATGGTGGCCGAAGAGGTGTCCAGGAACGGTTGCGGATAGACGCCAAGCAGTACCAGCAGGGCGGCAAGGCCCAGCACCATGATCAGTTCGCGGTTGTCCATGCCGGCCAGGATCGCGTCGGATTTCGACGGGCCGAAGTAGGCGCGGTGGATCATGATCAGCGAGTACACCGAGCCGAACACCAGGCCGGTGGTGGCGATGATGATCACGATCGGGGCAATCGGGAAGCTGCCGATCAGGATCAGGAACTCGCCGACGAAGTTGCCGGTGCCCGGCAGGCCCAGGGACGCCGCCGCGAAGAACAGGCTGATGGCCGGCAGGTAGGCGATGCGCGACCACAGGCCGCCCATCTCGCGCATGTCACGGGTGTGCAGGCGCTCGTACAACTGGCCGCTGAGGATAAACAGCGCCGCTGCCGACAGGCCGTGGGCCAGCATCTGGATCACCGCGCCTTGCAGCGCCTGTTGCGAACCCGAGTAGATGCCGATCAGCACGAAGCCCATGTGCGACACGCTGGAGAAGGCGATCAGGCGCTTGATGTCGGTCTGCGCGAACGCCAGGAAGGCGCCGTAGAAGATACCGATCAGGCCCAGGGTCATGGCAATCGGCGCAAACTCGGCCGAGGCATGCGGGAACAGCGGCAGGGCGAAACGCAGCAGGCCGTAGGCCGCGGTCTTCAGCAGGATACCCGCCAGGTCCACCGAACCTGCAGTGGGCGCCTGGGCGTGGGCATCAGGCAGCCAGGAGTGGAACGGCACTACCGGCAGCTTCACCGCGAAGGCGATGAAGAAGCCCAGCATCAGGATGTATTCCACGCCGTGGGGCAGGTTGGTCTTGAGCAGGTCGCTGTAGTTGAAGGTCAGCACGCCAGTGGCGTTGTAGTTGAACAACACCAGGCCCAGGATCGCCACCAACATGATCAGGCCGCTGGCCTGGGTGAAGATGAAGAACTTGGTCGCCGCGTAGATCCGGGTCTTCTTGCCGTCTGCCGAGCTGTGACCCCAGAGCGCGATGAGGAAGTACATCGGCACCAGCATCATTTCCCAGAAGAAGAAGAACAGGAACAGGTCCAGGGCCAGGAACACCCCGACCACGCCGCCCAGAATCCACATCAGGTTGAGGTGGAAGAAGCCGACGTGGCGCTGGATCTCTTTCCAGGAACACAGCACCGACAGCACGCCGAGCAGGCCGGTCAGCAAGATCATCAGCAGCGACAGGCCATCGAGGCCCAGGTGCACGCTGATGACGAAGCGCTCGATCCACTGGACCTTGAATTCATAGGCCCAGACAGGTGCGGCGCCCGGGGCAGGGGCCAGGTGGTAGTCGCCATGGGCCCACAGCCAGAGGCCGAGGGCGAGTTCCAGGGACATGGTCAGCAACGCGATCCAGCGTGGTAGGGTGGCGCCGGAGCGCTCACCCAGCCAGCACAGAAGGCCGCCGATAAAGGGGATCAGGATCAGCCAGGGCAGAATCATGACGGGCTCAATTCCTTTCGCAAAGTCGCAAGGTTCATAGTCAGACCGCAGCCAGCACAACGGCGCCCAGTACCAGCACGGCACCGGCGGCGATGGAAGCGGCGTACCAGCGCAGCTGGCCCGTTTCGGTACGGCTCATGGCGCTGTTGCCGCCCTTGGCCATGCGCGGGATCAGACCGATGGTGCGGTCCACGGGGTCCTTGCGCAGCAGGTGGCTGATAGCCAGGTACGGTTTGACGAACAGTTTGTCGTAGATCCAGTCGAAGCCCCAGGCGGCGAACCACCAGGCCGACAGCACGCGGCCAAGGCTGCTGTTGGCGATGGCGGTGGCCACGCGGCGCTTGCCCAGGAACAGCATGGCCGACAGCAGGATACCGGCCAGGGCGATGGCGCCCGAGGCGATTTCCAGGCTGTGCTTGGCTTCACCGCCGGCATGGCCGACGCTTTCCGGCAGCACGCCCGCCAGTGGTGGGTGGATCCAGGCGCCGACGAAGGTCGACAGCACGATCAGCACGCCCAGCGGCAGCCAGTGGGAAATACCGTGGCCGGGGTGGGCGTCGGTCTTGGCTTCGCCGTGGAAGGCGATGAAGATCAGGCGGAAGGTGTAGATCGAGGTCATGAACGCGCCCACCAGGCCTGCGTACAGCAGGTAGGTGTGGCCGCTGGCGAAGGCTTCCCAGAGGATCTCGTCCTTGGAGTAGAAGCCCACGGTCAGGATCGGCAGGGCCGACAGCGCCGCGCCACCGACGATGAAGCAGGCGTAGGCCAGCGGCAGTTTCTTCCACAGGCCGCCCATCTTGAAGATGTTCTGCTCGTGGTGGCAGCCAACGATCACCGCACCCGAGGCAAGGAACAGCAGGGCCTTGAAGAAGGCGTGGGTCATCAGGTGGAAGATCGCGCCTTCCCAGGCACCCACGCCCAGCGCCAGGAACATGTAGCCGATCTGGCTCATGGTGGAGTAGGCGAGGATACGCTTGATGTCGGTCTGCACCAGGGCGGCGAAGCCGGCCAGTACCAGGGTCACGCCGCCGACGATGCCCACCAGGTGCAGGATATCCGGCGCCAGGGCGAACAGGCCGTGGGTACGGGCGATCAGGTACACGCCCGCGGTCACCATGGTGGCGGCGTGGATCAGTGCCGACACCGGGGTAGGGCCGGCCATGGCGTCTGCCAGCCAGGTCTGCAGCGGCAATTGGGCCGATTTACCGACCGCGCCGCCCAGCAGCATCAGGGTGGCGAAGACAATCCAGAAGTCGCCGACCTTGAAGTGCGCAGGGGCCCGTACCATCAGTTCCTGGATGTTCAGCGTGCCCAGCTGCTGGAACAGGATGAACAGGCCGATGGCCATGAACACGTCACCGATACGGGTGACGATGAAGGCCTTCAGGGCTGCGTTGCCGTTGGCGCGGTTGCTGTAGTAGAAGCCGATCAGCAGGTAGCTGCACAAGCCCACGCCTTCCCAACCGAAGTACAGGAACAGCAGGTTGTCGGCCAGTACCAGGAACAGCATGCTGGCGATGAACAGGTTGGTGTACGAGAAGAAGCGCGAGTAGCCCTCTTCACCGCGCATGTACCAGGACGCGAACAGGTGGATCAGGAAGCCCACGCCCACCACCACGCCCAGCATGGTCACCGACAGGCCGTCGACGTACAGGGCGAAGTTGGGTTCGAAGCCGTCCACCGACATCCAGCGCCACAGCACCAGGGTGTAGTGGCCCGCTTCAGGCGGCGCGACGTTGAATTGCCAGATGACCCAGGCGGCGACAATCGCCGACAGGCCGATGGAGCCCACGCCGATCAGCGCCGAGAGGTTCTCGGAGAAGCGCCCGCGCGAGAACGACAGCAGCAGGAAGCCGATCAGGGGGAATACGAAAGTCAGGAAGATTAGGTTCATCCGCGCATCTCACTGGCAGCGTCGATATCAAGCGTGTGGAAGCGGCGGTACAGCTGCAGCAGAATCGCCAGGCCAATGCTGGCCTCGGCGGCTGCCAGGGTGATGACCAGGATGAACATGATCTGTCCATCCGGCTGCGCCCAGCGTGCACCGGCCACGACGAACGCCAGCGCAGTGGCGTTCATCATGATTTCCAGGCTCATCAATACGAACAGAATGTTGCGGCGTACCAACACGCCCATCAGGCCCAGGCAGAACAGCACACCGGCTACTGCGAGACCATGTTCCAGGGGAATAGATGACATGAGTTACTCCTTCGCCTCGTTGCGGCCCAGGTGGAAGGCGGTGACCACGGCGGCCAGCAGCAGCATCGAGGCCAGTTCCACCACCAGCAGGTAAGGGCCGAACAGGCTCACGCCCACGGCCTTGGCGCCCACGGTTTCCTGGCCGATGGCCGCGCCCGAAGGCTCGGCGAACAGCACGTACAGCAGCTCGAACAGCAGCATGCCGGCCAGGAAGATCGGGCCTGCCCAGATGCCGGGCTTGAACCAGCCCCGTTCCTGCAGCACCGAGGCCGGGCCCAGGTTGAGCATCATCACCACGAAGACGAACAGCACCATGATGGCGCCGGCGTAGACGATCACTTCCAGCACGCCGGCGAACGGTGCGCCCAGGCTGAAGAAGGTCATGGACACGGCGATCAGCGAGATGATCAGGTACAGCAGCGCGTGCACGGGGTTGGTGTTGGTGATCACCCTGAAGGTGGACACCACGGCGACTCCGGCTGCGAAATAGAAAGCGAATTCCATCTTTCTTCCTTAAGGGAGCAAGCTCTTCACGTTGATCGGCTCGGCTTCGTTCTGCGCAGCGCCTTTCGGCTTGCCGGCAACGGCCATCCCTGCAACGCGATAGAAGTTGTAGTCAGGGTTCTTGCCGGGGCCGGAGATCAGCAGATCTTCTTTCTCGTACACCAGGTCCTGACGCTTGAACTCGGCCATTTCGAAATCCGGGGTCAGCTGGATCGCGGTGGTCGGGCACGCTTCCTCGCACAGGCCGCAGAAAATGCAGCGGGAGAAGTTGATGCGGAAGAAGTCCGGGTACCAGCGGCCGTCTTCGGTCTCGGCCTTCTGCAGCGAGATGCAACCTACCGGGCAGGCCACGGCGCACAGGTTGCACGCCACGCAGCGCTCTTCGCCGTCGGGGTCGCGGGTCAGTACGATGCGGCCGCGGTAGCGCGGCGGCAGGTACACGGCTTCTTCGGGGTACTGCAGGGTGTCGCGCTTGCGGAAGCCGTGGCCGAAAATCATCACCAGGCTGCGCAGTTGGGTACCCGTACCCTTAACGATGTCACCAATATATTTGAACATGGGTCAAATCCTCACTGGGCCGCAACAGCTGGCGTGTTCAGCAACACGACGGCAGCGGTCACCAGCAAATTGATCAGGGTCAGCGGCAAGCAGAATTTCCAGCTGAAATCCATCACCTGGTCATACCGTGGGCGCGGGATCGAGGCGCGCAGCAGGATGAAGATCATGATGAAGAACGCGGTCTTCAGGGCGAACCAGATGAACGACAGTTGCGGCAGGATATCGAACGGGCCGTGCCAGCCGCCGAAGAACAGGGTCACCAGCAGCGCCGAGATCATGATGATGCCGATGTACTCACCGACGAAGAACATGCCCCATTTCATGCCGGCGTATTCAATGTGGTAGCCGTCGGCCAGTTCCTGTTCCGCTTCCGGTTGGTCGAAGGGGTGGCGGTGAGTTACCGCAACGCCGGCGACGAAGAAGGTGCAGAAGCCGAAGAACTGCGGAATGATGAACCACAGGTGCTGGTTCTGGTATTCAACGATGTCGCGCATGTTGAACGAACCCACCTGCGCCACGATGCCCATCAGCGCCAGGCCCATGAACACTTCGTACGACACGGTCTGCGCCGAGGCCCGCAGGCTGCCGAGCAGGGCGTACTTGTTGTTCGACGACCAGCCGGCGAACAGCACGGCGTACACCGACAGGCCGGCCATGGCGAAGAAGAACAGCAGGCCGATGTTCAGGTCGGCGATGCCCCAGGTCGGGGTGATCGGGATGATGGCGAAGGCGATCAGCAAGGCACTCATGGCCACCACCGGCGCCAGGGTGAAGATCACCCGGTCGACGAACGGTGGGTTCCAGTCTTCCTTGAAGAACATCTTCAGCATGTCGGCGGCGATCTGGAACATGCCGAACGGGCCGACACGGTTCGGACCGTAGCGGTCCTGCCACCAGCCCAGCAGGCGACGCTCGACGAAGCTGAGCAGCGCGCCGCAGACCACCACGGCCAGCATGATCACCAGGGCCTTCACGACAGCAATGATGATGTCGATCACTTCAGGGGTGAACCAGGTCATTGTGCTGCCTCCTGCAGGCCGTCGACGGTAGCGCCGGCGAACGCAGGCGGAATGCCGGCGAAGCCTGCGGGCAGGGCCACCAGGCCCGCGCCGAGTTCTTCATTGATGCGCAGCGGCAGGCGCAGGGCCACGCCCGCCACGTTCAGGCTCAGCAGCGCGCCGTCGTTGACGCCCAGGCGGTCGGCTTCCGACTTGGCCAGGCTGACGTAGGCGGGCTGGATGCGTTCCTGCACCGGCGCTGCGCGGGACGAGTTTTCCTCGGAACCGAACAGGTGGTGCACCGGCACCGCGGTCCAGGTGCCACGGGCCGGGGCGAAGGCGCCCGGGATGGCGCTGTACCAGTTCAGGCTGTCGCCCTGGCTCTCGATCAGGCGGGTGCCCGGGTCGCCTGCGCGCAGGTGACCACCGACCTCGTCCTGGAACTTGTTCCAGGCCTGTGGCGAGTTCCAGCCCGGCGACCAGGCGAACGGCACCTGCTGGCGCGGCTCGGCGGAGCCCGAGTAGCCTTCCATGGAGAAGGCGAACGCGGTGTCCTTGTCCTGCGGGGTGCGCGGCTCGTGCACGCTGACGTTGGCGCGCATGGCGGTGCGGCCGCTGTAGCGCAGCGGTTCACGGGCCAGCTTCAGGCCCTTGATGCGGAACGCGGCCGACGGGGCGGCCTCGACGATGCGCGCCAGGGCCGGCTTGCTGTTGGCCACGGCCTGGGTCACCTGGTCCAGCAGGGTGTAATCGACCTGACGGTCCAAAAGCGTGCTGCGCAGGGCGTGCAGCCAGCGCCAGCCTTCGTGGATCAGGTTGCTTGCGTCCAGGTACGCCGGGTCGAACACCTGGAAGAAGCGCTGGGCGCGGCCTTCCTGGCTGACCAGGGTGCCGTCGCCTTCGGCGAAGCTGGCCGCTGGCAGCACCAGGTGGGCGCGGTCGGCGGTGGCGGTCTGCTGGTGGTCGGCGACGATGACGACCTTGGCGGCGGCCAGGGCAGCGTCGACCTTGGCGGCCGGCAGGCGGGTGTACAGGTCGTTTTCGAGAATGACCAGGGCGTCGGCACGGCCGTCGATCACCGCGTCCAGCGCAGCGTCAACCGACTCGCCACCGAGCATGGCCAGGCCCAGGCTGTTGGCCTCGGGCACCACCAGGCTCAGGGAGCCTTGCTTGCCGGCCAGGTTCAGGGCCTTGGCGATGTTGGCGGCGGCCTCGATCAGGGCGTTGCTGCCCAGCGAGGTGCCGGACACGATCAGCGGGCGCTTGGCTTTCAGCAGGGCGTCGGCGATGCGTTGCGCCAGCTCCAGGGCTTCGGCGTCCAGGCCAGTCACGGCAGGGGCGCTGGCGTCCAGGGCGTGGGCCACGGCGAAGCCGATGCGCGCCAGGTCTTCAGGCGCCGCGTGCACGCATTCCTCGGCCACGTCATCGAGCTTGGTGTCGGTGAGGCTGGCGATGAACAGCGGGTGCAGGGCGTGCTGGCCGATATTTTTGACCGCTGCGTCCAGCCAGGGCTGCACGCGCATGCCTTCGGCCATTTCCACGGCCTTGCCCTTGACCGACTGGCGCAGGGCCAGGGCCATGCGCGCGGCGGTCTGGGTCAGGTCTTCGCCCAGCACGAACACGGCGTCGTGGTCTTCCACTTCGCGCAGGCTCGGGATCGGCAGCGGGCTGTTTTTCAGCACGTCCAGCACCAGGCGGATGCGGCCCAGCTCAGCGGCTTCGATGCCGCTGTAGAAGTGCTCGCCGCCTACCAGTTCCAGCAGCGCGTAGTTGCTTTCCAGGCTGGCGCGGGGCGAGCCGATGCCGACGATGTTGCGGCCGCGCAGCAGTTCGGCGGCCTTGTCCAGGGCAGCGTCCAGGCCCAGCTTCTGCTGGCCCAGCAGCGGCTGGCGCGGGCGGTCCTTGCGGTTCACGTAGCCGTAGCCGAAACGGCCGCGGTCGCACAGGAAGTAGTGGTTGACCGAACCGTTGTAGCGGTTCTCCACGCGGCGCAGTTCGCCGTAGCGCTCGCCGGGGCTGATGTTGCAGCCGCTGCTGCAGCCGTGGCAGATGCTGGGGGCAAACTGCATGTCCCACTTGCGGTTGTAGCGCTCGGAGTGGGTCTTGTCGGTGAACACACCGGTCGGGCAGACCTCGGTGAGGTTGCCGGAGAACTCGCTTTCCAGCACGCCGTCTTCAACGCGGCCGAAGTACACGTTGTCGTGGGCGCCGTACACGCCCAGGTCGGTGCCGCCGGCGTAGTCTTTATAGAAGCGCACGCAGCGGTAGCAGGCGATGCAGCGGTTCATCTCGTGGGCGATGAACGGGCCGAGCTCCTGGTTCTGGTGCGTGCGCTTGGTGAAGCGGTAGCGCCGCTCGTTGTGACCGGTCATCACGGTCATGTCCTGCAGGTGGCAGTGGCCGCCTTCCTCGCACACCGGGCAGTCGTGCGGGTGGTTGGTCATCAGCCATTCGACGACGCTGGCGCGGAACGCCTTGGACTCGTCGTCGTCGATGGAAATCCAGGTGTTGTCGGTGGCAGGGGTCATGCACGACATGACGATGCGACCACGGGTGTCGTTCTCGTCGGTGTACTGCTTGACCGCGCACTGGCGGCAGGCACCAACGCTACCGAGTGCGGGGTGCCAGCAGAAGTAAGGGATGTCGAGGCCAAGCGACAGACAGGCCTGTAACAGGTTGTCTGCGCCATCGACTTCGAGCGCTTTGCCGTCTACGTGGATAGTGGCCATGGTTCAAAGTTCTTCGTTGGCCCGCGTGGGCGGGCGTGGCTAATGGAAAGCTGTGTGCTCGCCCCGCCACCCTTCATGCAAGGGCAGGGGGCGCGCAGCCGGCGGCACGGACCACCGGCTTTTGAGTCTTGTTATGCGCCGACCTGGATCGGGCGCGCCAGGTCCGGGCGCAGGCCGCTGCTTGCGGCGATGCCAGCCTCGAATTCCGGGCGGAAATATTTGATCGCGCTGCCCAAGGGCTCCACGGCACCGGGTGCGTGGGCACAGAAGGTCTTGCCTGGGCCGAGGAAACCGACCAGGCCCAGCAGCGTCTCGATGTCGCCTTGCTGGCCGCGGCCTTGCTCCAGGGCACGCAGCAGCTTCACGCTCCACGGCAGGCCGTCGCGGCACGGGGTGCAGAAGCCGCACGATTCGCGGGCGAAGAACTCTTCCATGTTGCGCAGCAGCGAGACCATGTTGACCTTGTCGTCCACGGCCATGGCCAGGCCCGTACCCATGCGGGTGCCGACCTTGCCGATGCCACCGGCGTACATTTGCGCGTCCAGGTGCTCGGGCAGCAGGAAGCCGGTACCGGCACCGCCTGGCTGCCAGCACTTGAGCTTATAGCCGTCGCGCATGCCGCCGGCGTAGTCCTCGAACAGCTCGCGGGCCGGGATGCCGAACGGCAGCTCCCACAGGCCGGGGTTCTTGACCTTGCCGCTGAAGCCCATCAGCTTGGTGCCGGCGTCTTCGCTGCCTTCGCGGGCCAGCGATTTGTACCAGTCCACGCCGTTGCCGACGATGGCCGGCACGTTGCACAGGGTTTCCACGTTGTTCACGCAGGTCGGCTTGCCCCACACGCCCACGGCGGCCGGGAACGGCGGCTTGGAACGCGGGTTTGCGCGGCGGCCTTCCAGGGAGTTGATCAGGGCGGTTTCTTCACCGCAGATGTAGCGGCCGGCACCGGTGTGCACGAACAGCTCGAAGTCGAAGCCCGACCCGAGGATGTTCTTGCCCAGCAGGCCTGCGGCCTTGGCTTCTTCCACTGCACGGTTGAGGTGCTTGGCGGCGGTCACGTACTCGCCGCGCAGGAAGATGTAGCCACGGTAGGCCTTCAGCGCGCGGGCGCTGATGAGCATGCCTTCCACCAGCAGATGGGGCAGTTGCTCCATCAGCATGCGGTCTTTCCAGGTGTTGGGCTCCATTTCGTCCGCGTTGCACAGCAGGTAGCGGATGTTCATGGATTCGTCTTTGGGCATCAGGCCCCATTTGACGCCGGTGGGGAAGCCCGCACCGCCACGGCCTTTCAGGCCAGAGTCTTTCACCGTCTGGACGATGTCGTCCTGGGACAGGTCGGCAAAGGCCTTGCGCGCGGCGGCGTAGCCGTCTTTCGCCACGTACTCGTCGAACCACACGGGTTCGGCGTCGTCACGCAGGCGCCAGGTCAGCGGGTGGGTTTCCGGGGTGCGGGCGATACGGTTCGCCGGGCCGAAGGAAGTCAGGGTCATACGTAGCCCTCCAGCAGTTTGGCAATGCCGGCTGGCTGTACGTCACCGAAGGTGTCGTCGTCGATCATCAGCGCCGGGGCCTTGTCGCAGTTGCCCAGGCAGCACACCGGCAGCAGGGTGAAGCGCCCGTCCGCGGTGGTCTGGCCCAGGCCGATGCCCAGCTTGCTCTGGATCTCGCTGACCACCGATTCATGGCCGCCGATGTAGCAGACCATGCTGTCGCACACACGGATGATGTGGCGGCCCACCGGTTGGCGGAAGATCTGGCTGTAGAAGGTGGCCACACCTTCGACGTCGCTGGCCGGGATGCCGAGGATCTCGCCGATGGCGTACAGGGCGCCGTCCGGCACCCAGCCGCGTTCCTTCTGCACGATTTTCAGGGCTTCGATGGACGCCGCGCGCGGGTCCTCGTAGTGGTGCAGCTCGTGCTCGATGGCCGAGCGCTCGGTTTCGCTGAGGGCGAAACGGTCAGTCTGGATAAGCGTGCTGTTCATGCTTAGCGGTCCACGTCGGCCATAACGAAGTCGATACTACCCAGGTACGCGATCAAGTCCGCGACCATGCTGCCTTTGATCACCGAAGGGATCTGCTGCAGGTGCGGGTAGCTTGGGGTGCGGATCCGGGTACGGTAGCTCATGGTGCCGCCGTCGCTCGTCAGGTAATAACTGTTGATGCCCTTGGTCGCTTCGATCATCTGGAAGGACTCGTTGGCCGGCATGACCGGGCCCCACGAAACCTGCAGGAAGTGCGTGATCAAGGTTTCGATGTGCTGCAGCGTGCGCTCTTTGGGCGGCGGCGTGGTCAGCGGGTGGTCCGCCTTGTACGGGCCTTCGGGCATGTTGCGCATGCACTGGTCGATGATCTTGATGCTCTGGCGCATCTCTTCCACGCGCACCATGCAGCGGTCATAGGCATCGCCGTTGTGGCCCAGCGGCACTTCGAACTCGAAGTTCTCGTAGCCCGAGTACGGGCGCGCCTTGCGCAGGTCGAAGTCGCAACCGGTGGAACGCAGGCCGGCACCGGTGACGCCCCATTCCAGGGCTTCCTTGGTGTTGTAGGCGGCGACACCGATGGTACGGCCTTTGAGGATGCTGTTCTGCAGGGCAGCCTTGGTGTATTCGTCCAGGCGCTTGGGCAGCCATTCGACGAAGTCTTTCACCAGCTTTTCCCAGCCGCGCGGCAGGTCGTGGGCCACGCCACCAATGCGGTACCAGGCCGGGTGCAGGCGGAAGCCGGTGATGGCCTCGATCACCGTGTACGCCTTCTGGCGGTCGGTGAAGGTGAAGAACACCGGGGTCATGGCGCCCACGTCCTGGATGTAGGTACCCAGGAACAGCAAGTGGCTGGTGATACGGAAGAACTCGGCCATCATGATGCGGATGGTGTCGACCTTCTGCGGCACCTTGATGCCGGCCAGCTTCTCCACCGCCAGCACGTAGGGCAGGTTGTTCATCACCCCGCCCAGGTAGTCGATGCGGTCGGTGTAGGGGATGAAGCTGTGCCACGACTGGCGCTCGGCCATCTTCTCGGCGCCACGGTGGTGGTAGCCGATGTCGGGCACGCAGTCGACGATCTCTTCGCCGTCCAGCTGCAGGATGATGCGGAACGCACCGTGGGCCGAAGGGTGGTTGGGGCCCAGGTTGAGGAACATGTAGTCCTCGTTGGTGCCCGAACGCTTCATGCCCCAGTCTTCCGGGCGGAAGCGCGCGGCTTCTTCTTCAAGCTGCTGCTTGGCCAGGCTCAGGCTGTAGGGGTCGAACTCGGTGGCGCGCGCCGGGTAGTCCTTGCGCAGCGGGTGGCCTTCCCAGGTGGGCGGCATCATGATGCGCGACAGGTGCGGGTGGCCCTGGAAG
Source organism: Pseudomonas imperatae (assembly GCF_057128625.1). NCBI lineage: Bacteria > Pseudomonadati > Pseudomonadota > Gammaproteobacteria > Pseudomonadales > Pseudomonadaceae > Pseudomonas > Pseudomonas imperatae. The sequence continues at coordinate 21,628 of NZ_JBSKHP010000029.1, forward strand.
GTGATGCCGAACATGTCCCAGACTTCACGCTCGTACCAGTTGGCGTTGGGCCAGATACCGGTGACGGTGGGCAGGTTCAGGTCGCCTTCGTGCAGCGCGACCTTGATCATCACGTCGCTGTTCCGCTCCACCGACATCAGGTGGTAGAACACGGTGAAATCGGCGCCCGGCAGGCCGCGGCGCTGGGTGCGCAGGCGCTCGTCGACGCCATGCAGGTCATACAGCATGGAGTAGGGCTTGGGCACGTTGCGCAGGAAGCTCATCACTTCCTTGAGCTTGGCGCGGGCGATCCACAGCACCGGCATGCCGGTGCGGGTTTCCTGGGCGACGAACGCCTCGGGGCCGAAGCGCTGTTGGAGTTCGACGACCACGTCCTGGTCGTCAGCCTTGTAAGGCGGGATATATAGAGCGGTGTCCGCTGTCATGTTCTCGGTCGCTATTCGTCAACGTACAGAATGAGGCCAGGGTTCTTTGTGGCGGTGCCGGGTAAAGAGCTGGATCAGACTTCGTCGGGGCTGCGCAGGTTGGTGACCGCAATGCGTTGTTCGCGGCGTTGCTCCTTTTGCGACGGCATCTCGGCGCGGTACACGCCTTGATCACCGACGACCCAGGACAGCGGGCGACGCTCTTGGCCAATCGATTCCTGCAACAGCATCAGGCCTTGCAGGAAGGCCTCTGGGCGCGGCGGGCAGCCGGGCACGTAAACGTCCACGGGCAGGAATTTATCCACCCCCTGGACGACCGAGTAAATGTCGTACATGCCACCGGAGTTGGCGCACGAACCCATGGAGATCACCCACTTGGGCTCCAGCATCTGCTCGTACAGGCGCTGGATGATCGGCGCCATCTTCACGAAGCAGGTGCCGGCGATGACCATGAAGTCGGCCTGGCGTGGCGATGCCCGGATCACTTCCGCGCCGAAGCGGGCGATGTCGTGGGGCGCGGTGAACGCGGTGGTCATTTCCACGTAGCAGCACGAAAGCCCGAAGTTGTACGGCCACAGGGAGTTTTTACGCCCCCAGTTGACAGCACCGCTCAGGACGTCCGAGAGCTTGCCCATGAAAATGTTCTTGTGGACCTGATCCTCTAGCGGATCGGCTACGGTTTCCCGTTCGCCGATCGGATACTGGTCGTTGGGTGCATCCGGGTCGATTCTGGTGAGATTGTATTGCATTGCCAAAGCCTCATTGTTTCAGCTTCGCTTGCCGCTTACGGCGACCTTCGGGAGCCCAATCGAGCGCCCCCACCCGCCAAAGGTAGACAAGACCTGCCAACAGAATTGCTATGAAAACGAGTGCTTCGACGAATCCGGCCCAGCCGCTTTCGCGTACCGACACAGACCATGCAAAGAGAAAGAGGGCTTCGATATCGAAGATCACGAACAGCATCGCGACCAGATAGAATTTGGCGGAAAGGCGCAGGCGGGCGCTGCCGACCGGCAGCATGCCGGATTCGAATGGTTCGTTCTTGCTGCGGCCCCAGGCCTTGCTGCCCAGCAGGGCCGACAGCCCCAGCATGAAGGCGCAGAGCCCGGCGACACCCAAAAGGAAGATGGCAAAGCCCCAGTTGTGGGCCATGAGTCCTGTCGAATCGGGCATGCTGGAATCCTTAACGGAGAGCAAATGTCTCGGTACTTGAAAAGTAGTAAAGCAGTGACGATATGTCGCAGCTGAATCTATCGCGCTGATTTTATGGGTAAAGCGGTAGCAAGTAAATTTTCTACAGCAAATTTATTCGTAGGATTAAGCACATACACACCTTGCAAGTGCCTGCAGGCCCCATGGGGCGGGGGTTTCAGGTGGTTTTATTTATACCGTTGTTACACCCGTTTGGAGGTCTTTTTAATGTGTAATGATAATTAATATCATTTAAAGGGTTCCAAATCGTGTCAACCCTCACGTGCGCGTTAACCAACTCGTACGTTCTACGCTATTTTCCCTCTATATAAGTTGGCGTGGATCAAGACTTTGGTTGTAGAAGCGTAGTCGATGTGGGGCGGGGCGAAGGAGTGAATGAGCGCGGTGCACTTCGCTCCCTGTAGCAGCGGCCGCCAGGCCGCGTCACGGCGTCACGCATTGCAGGGGCCATGACGCAGCCTTCGGCAGCTGCTACGGGGGAAGACGGCCTTTGGCGCAATGAAAAAAGGCCACCTGCGTGGGGTGGCCTTTTTCGTTACGGCGTGTGCGTTACATCAATGGAACTGCTCTTCTTCGGTAGAGCCGGTCAGTGCGGTCACCGACGAGGTGCCGCCCTGGATCACGGTGGTCATGTCGTCGAAGTAGCCGGTGCCCACTTCCTGCTGGTGCGCCACGAAGGTGTAGCCCTTGGCGGCGTCGGCGAACTCCTGCTCCTGCAGCTTCACGTAGGCGGTCATGTCGTTGCGGGCGTAGTCGTGCGCCAGGTTGAACATGCTGTGCCACATGTTGTGGATGCCCGCCAGGGTGATGAACTGGTGCTTGTAGCCCATGGCCGACAGTTCGCGCTGGAACTTGGCGATGGTCGCGTCGTCCAGGTTCTTCTTCCAGTTGAAGGACGGCGAGCAGTTGTACGACAGCAGCTGGTCCGGGTATTCCTTCTTGATGGCCTCGGCAAAGCGACGGGCTTCGTCCAGGTCCGGCTTGGCGGTCTCGCACCAGATCAGGTCGGCGTACGGCGCGTAGGCCAGGCCGCGGGCGATGGCCTGGTCCAGGCCGGCGCGCACCTTGTAGAAGCCCTCCTGGGTGCGGGTGCCAGTTACGAACGGCTGGTCGTACGGGTCGCAGTCCGAGGTCAGCAGGTCGGCGGCGTTGGCGTCGGTGCGGGCCAGGATGATGGTCGGCACGCCGGCCACGTCGGCTGCCAGGCGGGCAGCCACCAGCTTCTGCACGGCTTCCTGGGTAGGCACCAGTACCTTGCCACCCATGTGGCCGCATTTCTTCACCGAGGCCAGCTGGTCTTCGAAGTGCACGCCGGCGGCGCCTGCCTCGATCATGCTCTTCATCAGCTCGTAGGCGTTCAACACGCCGCCGAAACCGGCTTCGGCGTCGGCCACGATTGGCGCGAAGTAGTCGATGTAGCCGTCATCGCCCGGGTTCTTGCCGGCTTTCCACTGGATCTGGTCGGCACGACGGAACGAGTTGTTAATGCGCTTGACCACGGTCGGCACCGAGTCCACCGGGTACAGCGACTGGTCGGGGTACATCGATTCGGCCGAGTTGTTGTCGGCGGCCACTTGCCAGCCGGACAGGTAGATGGCCTGGATGCCAGCCTTGACCTGTTGCACGGCCTGGCCGCCGGTGAGGGCGCCCATGCAGTTGACGAAGTCCTTGTCCGGACGGAAGGACGGCTTGGCGCCCTGGGTCACCAGGTTCCAGAGCTTCTCGGCGCCCAGGCGGGCCAATGTGTGCTCGGGCTGGATCGAACCGCGCAGACGCACAACGTCGGCAGCAGAGTAGGTCCGGGTTACACCTTTCCAGCGCGGGTTTTCTGCCCAGTCTTTTTCGAGGGCAGCTATTTGTTGTTCGCGTGTCAGTGCCATGGAGATAAACCTCGTCGCATAGGTTTGAATGAAAATTCTCGCTCCGCCGGCGCTGTCCTTACAGAAACACCATTGTGGCGCTCGCAGATCAGAAGCTTAGAAGGTCTGGGACGGGCTTGACGGAGAAGGCGACGATCGAACGGTCGTTCGAAGGAGGGGAAGACAGCTGGCAGGCCAAGGTTGCCCGGGCGCACGTGGCTCGTGGTTGCCGTTGTGCGAACGTTCAGGTCTTGCCGTGATGCCGATTGTGCTTCCGTCCCTCGGGACAACTTCTTCGTTCCAGTCGCAATCTCGTCAGGCTGCCTTGTGGGCGTTCCAGACACGAATCGGCTCAGGTGGGTAGGTTAGAGACCGATCCGAAGGCCCTTTCCAGGGCCCCTGATTAGCGGGAGCGAGGCCATCATGCCAAGCACAAATAGTGTCGTCAAATGTTTTGTAGTGGTTTTTTTCTATCACTACATCTTTGGTAGTAGGCGACTTGGCAGTCAGTTTTCGAGGGGCGGGTCGACGACTGGCGGGGCGTTTTCGCGACCCGCAAGTCATGTTTTCAGTCCAGTGGGTCCACTTTTACCCGCAAAGTCATGTCGCTACGCCCCTGGGTGGACCAATTTCGCGTGTAGCCACTGTTATTGGCGGTGCTTTGCTCGTTGGTACCGGCCAGGGTGATCCACTCGCCCAGGCGTCCGCTGACCTGCGTGTCGGTGCTTTGCACGTTCACTACATCCTGACGTTCCTGGCTCATCCGGTCATTATTGGTGCTGATGCTCAGGTGTACGGTCTCACCGGTGACGCTGGCGGTCACGTAGAAGCCCTGGGTAACGTTGCGGTACTGGGTTTGGGTCTGCAGGCCGCCGTAGCTGTCGCTCTGGGCGGTGGTGAAGGGCACGCTCTGGCCCACCTGGATCAGCGCCGGCGTGCCCTCGGTGGCCTGCACCTGCTGGGTGCCGCCGGTGCGGTTGGTGGTGCCGTAGTTGATGATGCGGGTGTTGTTGTTATTGACCGTGTAGCCGCCGCGGTCGCCTTCGTTGCTGTCGCTGGTGTCGACGCTGATCAGCAGGCGCCGGGCGGCCACGTCCAGTTGGGTGATAAGCGCGCGCAGTTGCTGGATCTTGTCCGGGTCGGCGTTGACGATCAATTGGTTGCCGTAGGCGCTGACCTTGCCGTCGCGGCCGATGAAGTTCTGCGCCACGGGCAGCAGGTCGTCGCTGGTGCGGTTGTTCAACTGCACGATCTCGGTGGCGGCGCTGGCGGTGAACGAGGCGAGCAGTGCGCAGGTGGCAAGCAGGGGGCGTAACGGCATGTCCGGAGTCTCCATCATTGGAGTGGACATTATGGCAGAACGGATGAGCGCAAATCCGTGACGCGACGCAGCTCCCGTAGCAGCGGCCGCCAGGCCGCGTCACCGGCGTTGCGGCCGGACGCAGCCTTCGGCAGCTGCTACGGGAGGTATTTCAGCTGTAGCGCACCATATCCACGTGCGGAATGCCCGCCTCGAGGAACTCTTCGCTCACCACCTTGAAGCCGTGGCGCTCATAGAACGCCGTGGCGTGCACCTGGGCGCTCAGGCTTTGCTGCTTGAGGTCCTGGTGCTCGGCCTGGGTGATGGCGGCTTGTAGCAGGGCGTCGCCCACTTTAAGGCCACGCCAGTCCTTGAGCACCGACACCCGGCCAATCTGGCCATCGGGCAGCAGGCGGGCGGTGCCGATAGGGTAGTCGCCCTCGCACGCCAGGAAGTGCACGGCGTCGACGTCATCGGCGTCGAACTCCAGCTCCGGTGGTACCGATTGCTCGGCGATGAACACGGCCTCGCGGATACGTCGAATGTCGGCGATGTCCTTGTGCCAATCAGCCACGCGTACGCGAATCTTATTCATCGGCAAACCCCAGACTTCCTTGTTTGACCAGCTCGCAGATCAGTGTACGACCTTGCTCGTCAATCATCCATGGGCCCAGGTTTTCGATATGCAGGGCGTCGGCCGCGCAGATCAGCTTCAGCAGCTCGCGCATCTCGCCCGGCAGCAGGCGGCTCTGGCCGCTGGCAAACAGCAGCAGGTCGTCGCCCACTTCCGACCAGGCCAGGCGCGCGCTCGGGTTGCGGATCAGGATGGCGCCGTCTTCCAGGCCGCCCAGCAGGTCGTCCTCTTCCAGCTCTTCACCGGCCACCAGCTCGGGGTAGCGCGGCTCGGTCATGAACTGGCCGAACCAGGTCAGCAGCAGGCGCTCGTCGTTCATGTGCTCGTTGAGCAGCTTCTTCAAGCGGTCCAGGGCGTCGTGCTGGATCTGCGTCGGGTCGCTGACAGGCTGGGCGTCGGCGTCGGTGTAGCGCTCTTCGTCCGGCATGAACTGGGTGAGGAAGTCGGTGAAGTGGGTCAGCACTTCAGCGGCGCTCGGCGCGCGGAAACCCACCGAGTAGGTCATGCAGTCGTCCACGGCGACGCCGTAGTGGGCCAGGCGCGGCGGCAGGTAGAGCATGTCGCCCGGCTCCAGCACCCACTCGTCGGTCTGCTGGAAGTCGGCCAGGATGCGCAGGTCGGCGTGGTCGATCAGCGGGCTGTCGGCGTCGCACATCTGGCCGATTTTCCAGTTGCGCTTGCCATGGCCCTGCAGCAGGAACACGTCGTAGTTGTCGAAGTGCGCGCCCACGCTGCCACCAGGGGCTGCGTAGCTGATCATCACGTCGTCGATGCGCCAGCTGGGCAGGAAACGGAACGGCTGCAGCAGTTCGGCCACTTCCGGCACGAATTGGTCGACGGCCTGCACTAGCAGGGTCCAGTCACGCTCGGGCAGCTTGCTGAAGGCGTCGTCTTCGAACGGGCCGCGGCGCATTTCCCACGGGCGTTCGCCGTTCTCGATGACGATGCGCGACTCGACTTCTTCTTCCAGGGCCAGGCCCGCCAGCTCGTCGGGGCTGATCGGGTTGTCGAAATCGGTGAACGCCTGACGGATCAGCAGGGGCTTTTTCTGCCAGTAATCACGCAGGAATTCACGTGCAGTCAGGCCGCCCAGCAGTTGCAGAGGAGTATCAGGATTCATGTGTAACCTATTGAATGAGAGCGCTTTTAAGTCACGAATAAAAACGCCCGGCTGAGCCGGGCGTCGTAGCGACGGGGCGGAGCGTCAGATGCGCTTGGCCTGGGCCGCGGCGTTACCGATGTAGGAAGCCGGGGTCAGCTTCTTCAGTTCAGCGCGGGCTTCGGCTGGCATGTCCAGGCCGTCGATGAAAGTTTGCAGCGCGTCAGGGGTGATGCCCTTGCCGCGGGTCAACTCTTTCAGTTTTTCATACGGGTTTTCGATGTTGTAGCGGCGCATCACGGTCTGGATCGGCTCGGCCAGGACTTCCCAGCAGGCGTCCAGGTCTTGGGCGATGCGCACTTCGTTCAGTTCCAGCTTGCTGATGCCCTTCAGGGTCGCCTCGTAGGCGATGACGCTGTGGGCAAAGCCCACGCCCAGGTTGCGCAGCACGGTGGAGTCGGTCAGGTCACGCTGCCAGCGCGAAACCGGCAGTTTGCTGGCCAGGTGCTGGAACAGGGCGTTGGCGATACCCAGGTTGCCTTCGGAGTTTTCGAAGTCGATCGGGTTGACCTTGTGCGGCATGGTCGACGAGCCGATTTCGCCGGCGATGGTGCGCTGCTTGAAGTAGCCCAGGGAGATGTAGCCCCAGATATCGCGGTCGAAGTCGATCAGGATGGTGTTGAAGCGCGCGATGGCGTCGAACAGCTCGGCGATGTAGTCGTGCGGCTCGATCTGGGTGGTGTAGGGGTTGAAGCCCAGGCCCAGCTCGTCTTCGATGAAGGCGCGCGCGTTGGCTTCCCAGTCGATGTCGGCGTAGGCCGACAGGTGGGCGTTGTAGTTGCCCACGGCGCCGTTGATCTTGCCCAGCAGCGGCACGGCGGCTACCTGGGCGATCTGGCGCTCCAGACGGTAGACGACGTTGGCCAGTTCCTTGCCCAGGGTGGTCGGCGAAGCCGGCTGGCCATGGGTGCGCGACAGCATCGGCACGTCGGCGAAGCGGTGGGCCAGTTCGCGGATGTTGTCGGCGATCTGGCGCATCAGCGGCAGCAGCACGGTGTCACGGCCTTCGCGCAGCATCAGGGCGTGGGACAGGTTGTTGATGTCCTCGCTGGTGCAGGCGAAGTGGATGAACTCGCTGACCTTGGCCAGTTCCGGCAGCTTGGCAGCCTGTTCTTTCAACAGGTACTCGATGGCCTTGACGTCGTGGTTGGTGGTGCGTTCGATCTCTTTCACGCGCTCGGCGTGCTCGAGGGCGAAGTCATCGGCCAGGGCGTCGAGGATAGCGTTGGCTTCGGCGGAGAACGCCGGCACTTCGCTGATTTGCGGGTGGGCGGCCAGGCGCTGGAGCCAGCGCACCTCGACCAGGGCGCGGAAACGGATCAGGCCGTATTCGCTGAAAATAGGGCGCAGGGCCTGGGTTTTGCCGGCGTAGCGGCCGTCAACAGGGGAAACCGCAGTGAGCGAAGAAAGCTGCATGGGGTGTTCTCGGACAGTCGGGCAACGAAATGGGGCGCGTATCATACATGAAAATTCATTGCAGGTCGGCAGCCCAGCGCCGACCGCGCCCGTGAGGTGACGAGCGTTAACCGCGCATCATCGGATACAGTTCTTTGAGTAGCTTGCGCCGGCTGAATACCAGTTGCCAGCGGTGGCCGCCCAATTGCCGCCACAAACGCGCCGAACGGATGCCGGCCAGCAGCAACGCGCGGATTTTCGCGGCGTTGCTGGGCTGCTGCAGGTTGCGCATGTCGCCCTGCACCTGGATCCGCTGGCGCAGGGTGCTCAGGGTGTCCTGATACAGCGCACCGCTGGCGGCGATAACGTTCTCGTGGGTAATGCCAAAATGTTCTACCTGGGACTGGATCTGCGGCAGGCGCCGGCCGATCACCTCCAGCAGGTCGTCACGCTTGCCCAGCTGGCGCTCCAGGTTGAGCATCGACAGGGCGTAGCGCAGCGGTTCGCGCTGCAGGCTGGCCGGGTCGCGCTCAAGCGCGCTGACCAGGGCGCGGTAGCCGTCGCGCAGGTTCAGGTCGTCGCCGCCGAACACCTCCAGGGTGTCCTTGGGGTCGCGAATCAGCAGGCTGCCAAGCATGCAGCCCATGGCCGCCTCGGCGCTCTGGCCGGTCTTGGCGATGCGGTCTACCAGCACGGCGGCCTGGAAAACCGCACCCAGGGCAATCAATTGCTCCTGAATGGGGTTCATGCAGCGGCGCCTTTGCTGGTCCACGGCTGGGCCACTTCAATGACGCCGCCACCCAGGCAGATCTCGCCGTCGTAGAACACCACCGACTGGCCGGGGGTAACCGCGCGCTGCGGGTCGTCGAACACCGCGCGGTAGCCGCTGGCGGTCTTTTCCAGCGTGCAGGGCTGGTCGCCTTGGCGGTAGCGCACCTTGGCGGTCAGGCGGCGCGGGCTGCTCAGGTCGATGGGGTTCACCCACCAGATTTCCGAGGCCAGCAGGGCGCGGGAGAACAGCCACGGGTGATCATTGCCCTGGCCGACCACCAGCACGTTGCGTTCCAGGTCCTTCTCCAGCACGTACCACGGCTCGTCGCTGGCGTCCTTCAGGCCGCCAATGCCCAGGCCCTGGCGTTGACCGATGGTGTGGTACATCAGGCCGTGGTGCCGGCCGATCACTTCACCTTCGGTGTTCTGGATCTCGCCGGGCTGCGCCGGCAGGTACTGCTTGAGGAAGTCGCTGAAGCGGCGCTCGCCAATGAAGCAGATGCCGGTGGAATCCTTCTTCTTGGCGGTGGCCAGGCCGTGTTTCTCGGCGATGGCGCGCACTTCCGGCTTTTCCAGCTCGCCCACCGGGAACAGGGTGCGGGCGATCTGTTCGCCGCCCACGGCGTGCAGGAAGTAGCTCTGGTCCTTGTTCGGGTCCAGGCCCTTGAGCAGCTCGGTGCGGCCGTCGATGTCACGGCGGCGCACGTAGTGGCCGGTGGCGATCAGGTCGGCGCCCAGCGACAGGGCGTAGTCCAGGAAGGCCTTGAACTTGATTTCGCGGTTGCAGAGGATGTCGGGGTTCGGCGTGCGGCCGGCCTTGTACTCTTCCAGGAAATGTTCGAAGACGTTGTCCCAGTATTCGGCGGCGAAGTTGGCCGTATGCAGCTTGATGCCGATACGGTCGCACACGGCCTGGGCGTCGGCCAGGTCTTCGCGGGCGGTGCAGTATTCGGTGCCGTCGTCTTCTTCCCAGTTCTTCATGAACAGGCCTTCCACCTGGTACCCCTGTTCGAGCAGCAGGAGGGCGGACACGGAAGAATCAACGCCGCCGGACATGCCGACGATGACGCGCTGGGTTTCAGGGGCAGCAGCTGAATCACGCATAGGAATTGAGAGTGTGTCTGGGAAAAGCAGGGGATTCTACCACCAAGCGCCGCGCTTCGCTCGCTTCTGTAGCCGCTGCCGCAGGCTGCGCTGGCCTTTGAGTGCGCAGTAGATCTCCAGTGGGGCATAGGGCCAGCGCAGCCTTCGGCAGCGGCTACAGGTCAATTACGGATCAGGGACAGGCTGTGCAGGTCGCCCGCCAGGTAATCATCAATACACTGCAACAACAACTCGCTGCGCCAGCGCGGCTTCTGCTCGATGATCTCATCGCGGGTCAGCCACTGCGGCCCGATGATGCCGTGGTCCAGCGTGCGCTCCGGGTCGTGGTGCAGCGGCTTGCCGGCAAAGCACACCCGCTGGTACGTCACGCCGTTGCTGGGCGCGGTGTACAGGTAGATGCCAATGACGCCGGTCAGCTCGACGTCGTAGCCGGTTTCTTCCAGGGTTTCGCGGATGGCCGCCTCGATCAGGCTTTCATCGGGTTCCAGGTGCCCGGCGGGCTGGTTGAGCACGGCGCGGCCGCCCTTGAGTTCTTCGACCAGCAGGAAGCGGCCGTTGTCCTCGATGACAGTGGCGACGGTGACGTGGGGGATCCATGGGCGCATCGATGTTCTCCTGTAGAAAGCACAAAGCCCCGGCACATGACCGGGGCTTCGTGTGTTGCGGGCTAGCTTACTTCAGCGACGCGATCGCGGCGTTCAAGGTAGCGCTTGGGCGCATGACCTTGGCAGCCAGCTCGGCGTTGGCGTGGTAGTAGCCGGCGATGTCGACCGGCTTGCCTTGCACTGCGTTCAGTTCAGCGACGATGGTCGCTTCCTGTTCGGTCAGTGCAGCGGCCAGCGGGGCGAAGCGCGCCTGCAGGGTGGTGTCTTCGGTCTGGGCGGCCAGGGCTTGTGCCCAGTACAGCGCCAGGTAGAAGTGGCTGCCGCGGTTGTCGATGTTGCCGACTTTGCGCGATGGCGACTTGTTGTTGTCCAGGAACTGGCCGGTGGCCTGGTCCAGGGTGGCCGCCAGGACCTTGGCCTTGGCGTTGTCGGTGGTCACGCCCAGGTGTTCCAGGGAAGCGGCCAGGGCCAGGAATTCACCCAGCGAGTCCCAGCGCAGGAAGTTCTCTTCCACCAGTTGCTGCACGTGTTTCGGAGCCGAACCGCCGGCGCCGGTTTCGAACAGGCCACCGCCGTTCATCAGCGGCACGATGGACAGCATCTTGGCGCTGGTGCCCAGTTCCATGATCGGGAACAGGTCGGTCAGGTAGTCGCGCAGCACGTTGCCGGTCACCGAGATGGTGTCCTGGCCCTTGCGGATGCGCTCCAGGGAGAACTTCATGGCGTCGACCGGGGACATGATGCGGATGTCCAGGCCCGAGGTGTCGTGGTCTTTGAGGTAGACCTGGACTTTCTCGATCATCACGCCGTCGTGGGCGCGTGCCGGGTCCAGCCAGAAGATGGCCGGGGTGTTGGAAGCGCGGGCGCGGTTGACGGCCAGCTTGACCCAATCCTGGATCGGCGCGTCCTTGGTCTGGCACATGCGGAAGATGTCGCCAGCCTCGACTTTCTGTTCCAGCAGGGTGCGGCCCTTGCCATCGACCACGCGCACGGTGCCGTCGGCCTTGATGTGGAAGGTCTTGTCGTGCGAACCGTACTCTTCGGCTTTCTGCGCCATCAGGCCAACGTTTGGCACGCTGCCCATGGTGGTCGGATCGAAGGCGCCGTGCTTCTTGCAGTCTTCGATGGTGGCCTGGTAGATGGTGGCGTAGCAACGGTCCGGGATCACCGCCTTGGTGTCCTGCAGGTTGCCTTCGGCGTTCCACATCTTGCCCGAGTCACGGATCATGGCCGGCATCGAGGCGTCGACGATCACGTCGCTTGGCACGTGCAGGTTGGTGATGCCCTTGTCGGAGTTGACCATGGCCAGCGCTGGGCGGGTGGCGTACACGGCTTGCACGTCGGCTTCGATCTGCGCTTTCTGCTCGGCAGGCAGCGACTGGATGCGGGCGTACAGGTCGCCGATACCGTTGTTCAGGTTGAAGCCAACCTGCTCCAGCACGGTGGCGTGCTTGGCCAGGGCTTCTTTATAGAACTCGGCAACCACCTGGCCGAACATGATCGGGTCGGAAACCTTCATCATGGTGGCTTTCAGGTGCAGGGACAGCAGCACGCCCTTGGCCTTGGCGTCTTCGATTTCGGCGGCGATGAAGGCGCGCAGGGCCTTTTTGCTCATCACGGCGCAGTCGATGATCTCGCCGGCTTTTACCGAAGTCTTTTCCTTCAGGACGGTCACGGAACCGTCGGCGGCCAGCAGTTCGATGCGCACGGCGTCAGCGGCTTCGATCAGCGCGGCTTTCTCGCTGCCGTAGAAGTCGCCGTTGCTCATGTGAGCCACGTGGGACTTGGAGTCGGCAGCCCAGGCGCCCATCTTGTGCGGGTGCTTGCGCGCGTAGTTCTTCACCGACAGCGGTGCGCGGCGGTCGGAGTTGCCTTCGCGCAGCACCGGGTTCACGGCGCTGCCCTTGATCTTGTCGTAGCGCGACTTGGCTTCTTTCTCGGCGTCGTTGGCCGGGGTCTCCGGGTAGTCCGGGATGTTGAAGCCCTGGGCCTGCAGCTCGGCGATGGCGGCCTTGAGCTGGGGAACCGAGGCGCTGATGTTCGGCAGCTTGATGATGTTGGCTTCCGGCGTGGTGGCCAGGGTGCCCAGCTCGGCGAGGTCGTCAGCGATGACCTGGTCGGCTTTCAGTTGCTCAGGGAAGCTCGACAGGATGCGGCCAGCCAGGGAGATGTCCCGGGTTTCCACGGCAATATCAGCCGAGGCGGTGAAGGCCTCTACGATAGGGAGCAGGGAATAGGTGGCGAGGGCCGGAGCTTCGTCGGTGAAGGTGTAGATGATCTTTGAGCGGGTGGGCATATTCGGATTAACTCTCTTCTTTGCTAAGCGTGCACAGAATCTCGAGATGCGCAGGGTAGGCGCTTTCGTCCAATGTGATCAATGAGCCGAAAGTCGAGGATTCGTCGCGATGATGTGGGGTGCATCAGTAGAGCGTCAAGCGACCGAGTTGCGGTACAACCGGGTCTTTTCAAGCGTTTTCAAAGGCTTGGTGTCTGGTTGCAGACGCCTCGGCCCCCGGTGACTCGATGGTCACTGCGACAGTATACCACTGGTGATGCGGGATAAATGATGCTCTTCGGCAGATTCACCTGCCAATCGGGTGGTTGCGGTCTAGGGCAGGTGGGTTACGCTCAGGGATAGCCAGGATGTTCAACCCACAAAAACGGAGTCCAGCATGGGATACCAGAAGATTCAGGTACCGAGCGTCGGCCAGAAGATTACCGTCAATGCAGATCATTCCCTCAACGTGCCTGACCAACCGATCATTCCGTATATCGAAGGCGATGGCATTGGCGTGGACGTCACGCCGGTCATGATCAAGGTGGTGGACGCCGCGGTGGCCAAGGCCTACGGCGGCAAGCGCAAGATTTCGTGGATGGAAGTGTACGCGGGTGAGAAAGCCACCCAGGTCTACGACCAGGACACCTGGCTGCCCCAGGAGACCCTGGACGCCGTGAAGGACTACGTGGTGTCCATCAAGGGCCCGCTGACCACGCCGGTGGGTGGGGGCATTCGCTCGTTGAACGTGGCCCTGCGCCAGCAGCTCGACCTTTATGTGTGCCTGCGCCCCGTGGTGTGGTTCGAAGGCGTGCCCAGCCCGGTGAAAAAGCCAGGCGACGTGGACATGGTGATCTTCCGCGAGAACTCCGAGGACATCTACGCCGGCATCGAGTGGAAGGCCGGCTCGCCGGAGGCGCAGAAGGTCATCAAGTTCCTGAAGGAGGAGATGGGCGTCACCAAGATCCGCTTCGACCAGGATTGCGGCATCGGGATCAAGCCGGTGTCCAAGGAAGGCACCCAGCGCCTGGTGCGCAAGGCCCTGCAATATGTAGTGGATAACGACCGCAAGTCGCTGACCCTGGTGCACAAGGGCAACATCATGAAGTTCACCGAGGGGGCCTTCAAGGACTGGGGCTACGAGATCGCCCGCGACGAGTTCGGCGCCACCTTGCTGGACGGCGGCCCGTGGATGCAGTTCAAGAACCCCAAGACCGGGCGCAACGTGATCGTCAAGGACGCCATCGCCGACGCCATGCTGCAGCAAATCCTGCTGCGGCCGGCCGAGTACGACGTGATCGCCACCCTCAACCTCAACGGTGACTACCTGTCCGACGCCCTGGCGGCCGAGGTGGGCGGCATCGGCATTGCGCCGGGCGCCAACCTGTCCGACACCGTGGCCATGTTCGAGGCCACCCACGGCACCGCGCCCAAGTACGCGGGCAAGGACCAGGTCAACCCGGGTTCGGTGATCCTCTCGGCGGAAATGATGCTGCGCCACCTGGGCTGGACCGAGGCGGCGGACCTGATCATCAAGGGCACCAACGGCGCCATTGGTGCCAAGACCGTGACCTACGACTTCGAGCGGCTGATGGACGGTGCCACGCTGGTGTCCAGTTCGGGCTTCGGCGAGGCGTTGATCAAGCACATGTAATGGCAGGCAACAAAAAAAACCGGCCGTCCTGGCCGGTTTTTCTGTCCCTGACTAGTCAAGAACCTGTGGGAGCTGGCTTGCCAGCGAGCTTTTCAGGTCGCCCCAAAGCTCGCTGGCAAGCCAGCTCCCAAAGGTGTCAGTCAGGCAGTAATGGTCTGCTGCACAGCCTGTGGGGCAGTGTGCTGGGCGGGGCTGTCGGTGGCAGCGGAAATGTCGACGGCGTGCAGGCCCTTGGGGCCCTGGATGATTTCGAATTTGACAGGCTGGCCGGCCTTGAGGGTCTTGTAGCCATCCATCTTGATGGCCGAGTAGTGGGCGAACAGGTCTTCGCTTTTGCCCTCTTCAACGATGAAGCCATAGCCCTTGGCGTTGTTGAACCACTTGACCTTACCGTTTGCCATGCTCATATCCCTCTGCAAAGGACTCCATCTCTGGAGTATCATCCACTTCATCCGGCATTCGGACCGATCAAAAAATTTGGTTGACTGCGCGGACCTTTATTCCCCAATGTGGGTTCTATTGTTTGTAACACCGTTTTGCCGATAGTCAAGGTCATGCGGCGGCCGAGCTTACAGTCGGTCACAAGGTCAACACACAACCCTATTCGCTCAACCATGAACCTTCTTTCCATGCATGCATTCAGCCAGATTCGACTAACATTCAATCAGGATCGCCCGGAATCGCATGAGGACGATTCCGCAGGCGTGGCCATACAGGAGGCCAAGCCGGCCTTGAAGGCGCCACCCATGTATAAGGTGGTTTTGTTTAACGATGACTACACACCGATGGATTTCGTCGTCGAAGTGCTCGAGGTGTTTTTCAACCTTAACCGCGAGCTGGCGACCAAGGTCATGCTCGCCGTCCACACGGAAGGGCGAGCCGTATGTGGATTGTTTACCCGCGACATCGCCGAGACAAAGGCCATGCAGGTCAATCAGTACGCCAGGGAAAGCCAGCATCCGCTACTCTGTGAAATCGAGAAGGACGGTTAATCGCCGACCACTTGGGTATGAGGTGAAGCTATGTTAAACCGCGAGCTCGAAGTCACCCTCAATCTCGCCTTCAAGGAGGCGCGTTCCAAACGTCATGAGTTCATGACCGTGGAGCACCTCCTGCTGGCATTATTGGATAATGAGGCCGCCGCCACCGTTTTGCGTGCTTGTGGCGCAAACCTCGACAAACTCAAGCACGACTTGCAGGAGTTCATCGACTCCACCACGCCGCTGATCCCCGTCCACGACGAGGACCGCGAGACCCAGCCAACCCTGGGCTTCCAGCGTGTGCTGCAACGTGCTGTCTTCCACGTGCAGAGCTCGGGCAAGCGTGAAGTCACCGGCGCCAACGTGCTGGTCGCCATCTTCAGCGAACAGGAAAGCCAGGCCGTGTTCCTGCTGAAACAGCAGAGCGTGGCCCGCATCGATGTGGTCAATTACATCGCCCACGGTATCTCCAAGGTGCCAGGGCACGGCGATCATTCCGAGGGTGAGCAGGATATGCAGGACGACGAGGGCGGTGAGTCTTCTTCTTCAGGCAACCCGCTGGATGCCTATGCCAGCAATCTCAACGAACTGGCTCGCCAGGGTCGCATCGACCCGCTGGTAGGGCGTGAGCACGAGGTGGAGCGCGTCGCGCAGATCCTCGCCCGCCGCCGCAAGAACAACCCGCTGCTGGTGGGTGAGGCTGGCGTGGGCAAGACCGCCATCGCCGAAGGCCTGGCCAAGCGCATCGTCGACAACCAGGTGCCGGACCTGCTGGCCAATAGCGTGGTCTACTCGCTGGACCTGGGCGCCTTGCTGGCCGGTACCAAATACCGCGGCGACTTCGAAAAACGCTTCAAGGCGCTGCTGGGCGAGCTGAAAAAACGTCCGCAAGCCATCCTGTTCATCGACGAGATCCACACCATCATCGGTGCGGGCGCGGCGTCGGGCGGGGTGATGGACGCCTCCAACCTGCTCAAGCCACTGCTGTCCTCGGGTGATATCCGTTGCATCGGCAGCACCACGTTCCAGGAATTCCGCGGCATCTTCGAGAAAGACCGGGCCCTGGCGCGGCGTTTCCAGAAAGTCGACGTCAGCGAGCCTTCGGTGGAAGACACCATCGGCATCCTGCGCGGTTTGAAAGGGCGTTTCGAACAGCACCACAGCATCGAGTACAGCGACGAAGCCCTGCGCGCCGCTGCCGAGCTGGCCTCGCGCTACATCAATGACCGGCACATGCCGGACAAGGCCATCGACGTGATCGACGAGGCGGGTGCCTACCAGCGCCTGCAACCGGTGGAAAACCGCGTCAAGCGCATCGAAGTGCCACAGGTTGAGGACATTGTCGCCAAGATCGCGCGCATTCCGCCAAAACACGTCACCAGTTCCGACAAGGAGCTGCTGCGTAACCTGGAGCGCGACCTGAAGCTGACCGTGTTCGGCCAGGACGCGGCCATCGACTCGCTGGCCACCGCCATCAAGCTGTCCCGTGCGGGCCTGAAATCGCCAGACAAGCCAGTGGGTTCGTTCCTGTTCGCTGGCCCCACCGGCGTGGGCAAGACCGAGGCTGCGCGGCAGTTGGCCAAGGCCCTGGGCGTGGAGCTGGTGCGTTTCGACATGTCCGAGTACATGGAGCGGCACACCGTCTCCCGTCTGATCGGCGCGCCGCCGGGCTACGTCGGTTTCGACCAGGGCGGCTTGCTGACCGAGGCCATCACCAAGCAACCGCACTGCGTGCTGCTGCTCGATGAAATCGAGAAGGCCCATCCAGAAGTGTTCAACCTGCTGCTGCAGGTGATGGACCACGGCACCCTGACCGACAACAACGGGCGCAAGGCGGACTTCCGCAACGTGATCCTGATCATGACCACCAACGCCGGTGCCGAGACCGCGGCGCGCGCTTCGATTGGCTTCACGCACCAGGACCACTCGTCCGATGCCATGGAAGTCATCAAGAAGAGCTTCACGCCAGAGTTCCGCAACCGCCTGGATACCATCATCCAGTTCGGCCGGCTCAGCCACGAAACCATCAAGAGCGTGGTCGACAAGTTCCTTACCGAACTGCAGGCCCAGCTCGAAGACAAGCGTGTGCTGCTGGAGGTGTCGGACGCGGCGCGCAGCTGGCTGGCAGCCGGTGGCTATGACGCCACCATGGGTGCCCGGCCAATGGCGCGGCTTATCCAGGACAAGATCAAGCGGCCGCTGGCCGAGGAGATCCTGTTCGGCGAGCTGGCCGAGCACGGCGGCGTGGTGCACATCGATGTGAAGGACGGCGAGATGACCTTCGACTTCGAAACCACGGCGGAAATGGCCTGACGGCCCACCGCCCGTAGCAGCTGCCGCAGGCTGCGTCCCCTACACCGCGAAACCGCGGTGGCTGTGACGCGGCCTGACGGCCGCTGCTACAGGGGGTGGTTTTGTAGCGCCCACACAAAAACGCCCGGCATGCGCCGGGCGTTTTCGTTTGTGTCGCTTAGCGAGCGCGGTAAGTGATGCGCCCTTTGCTCAAATCGTAGGGCGTCAATTCAACGCGCACCTTGTCACCGGTCAGAATACGAATGTAGTTCTTGCGCATCTTGCCGGAGATATGCGCGGTAACGACGTGCCCATTTTCCAACTCCACGCGAAACATGGTGTTCGGCAGGGTGTCGACGACAGTGCCTTCCATTTCGAAGCTGTCTTCTTTCGACATGCAGTAAAGCCCTCGGTGTCCAGTTAATGGCCCGGTGCAACTGCGCCAGGCAAAAGCGGCGTGCATTGTGCCTGAAAAAGGGGCGTTACGCCAAGGCCCTTCAGTTGAGTGTCACCCAGCGCTGGTTAATCAGCAGTTCTATGGGCCGGTATTGGGTCTTGTAATTCATCTTTTTGCAGTTCTTGATCCAGTAGCCCAGGTACACCGCACCCAGTTCCAGGCGCAGCGCCTCGCCGATCTGCCACAAAATCGCGAAACGGCCCAGGCTGCGGCGCTCCTCGGCGGGTTCGTAGAAGGTGTACACCGCCGACAGGCCGTTGGGGAGCAGGTCGGTAACCGCCACGGCCAGCAACTGGCCATCGCGGCGGAATTCGTAGAAGCGCGAGAACGGCAGGTCGCGCACCAGGAAGGTGGAAAACTGATCGCGGCTGGGCGGGTACATGTCGCCGTCGGCATGGCGCTGTTCGATGTAGCGCTGGTACAGGTCGAAGTATTCCTCGCTGAACGCAGGCTTGGTGGAGGTCACCTGGATGTCGGCGTTGCGCTTGAGAATGCGTTTCTGCTGGCGGTTGGGGCTGAAGCTGGCCGCCGGGATGCGCGCCGGCACGCAGGCGTTGCAGCGCTGGCAGTGGGGGCGGTACAGGTGATCGCCGCTGCGCCGAAAACCCATTTCCGAGAGGTCGGCGTACACGTGCACGTCCATCGGCTGGCTGGGGTCGAGGAACAGGGTGGTGGCCTGCTCCTCGGGCAGGTAGCTGCACGAATGGGGTTGAGTGGCATAGAACTTCAACCGCGCCAACTCAGTCATGATCAACCCTCGGATCGAAACCTTTGAATAAGTGTAAGCCAGCCGCGCCCAACTCGCCTAACAAACCCAGGTGGCGGTGTTGGCCTGGTCGAGGTAGGTGCGCAGGTGCCAGGCGAAGTCTTCGCGGCTGATGGAGCGCGCGCCCAGGCTGAGCAGGTGCTCGGTAGGCATCTGGCAGTCGATCAGGGCGAAACCTGCAGCCTGCAGGTGGCCCACCAAGGCGGCGAAGCCGACCTTGGAGGCGTTGTCAGCGTGGCTGAACATGGATTCGCCGAAAAACAGCTTGCCCATGGCCAGGCCGTACAGGCCTCCGACCAGTTGCTCGCCTTGCCACACCTCCACCGAGTGGGCCAGGCCTTGCTCGTGCAGGTGGATGTAGGCCGCCTGCATGCTGCCGGTGATCCAGGTGCCGTCGGCATAGGCCCGCGGGCCTGCGCAGGCGCGGATTACCGCGGCGAAGTCGGTGTCGAAAGTGACCCGGTAGCGCTGCTGGCGAATCACCTTGGCCAGGCTGCGCGACACGTGCAGCTCGGCGGGGAACAGCACGGTGCGCGGGTCTGGCGACCACCACAGGATAGGTTGGCCGTCCTGGTACCAGGGGAAGCAGCCATGGCGATAGGCCTGCACCAGCCGCTCGGCGCTCAGGTCGCCGCCCGCGGCCAGCAGGCCGTTGGGGTCGCGCAGGGCCTTGTCCAGCGGCGGGAAGGTGAGCTCGTTCTTTTTCAACCAGGTCAGCATGGAATTTTTCTGGCAGGGGGAGGGGAGGGCGCTTGTAGCCGCTGCCGCCAGGCTGCGCTGGCTCTTGGGTACACTGAAGAAATTCAGCGAGGCAAAAGGCCAGCGCAGCCTGCGGCAGCGGCTACAAGGGTGCGGCTGTGATCAGTATTCAGGATAAAAACCCCGTCCTGCAACTCTACGGTCATGTCGCGGTCGTAAACCTTCGGGAATGTAATTGAAAAGCCTGCATAAGCCTTTGTCACAAAAGGCAATGCGTGCTCCAATTGAATCGTGCCAGACGCTCTGGGCTATGCTGTGGCGAACCCGTACAATGCTCCGTTCATTACCCTGATTTTTTATTGTTTGGTCCATCATCCGTTGTTGGCGCCCATGGGCGCAGGAAAAGACTTGTTTTGAAGAAATCCACCGCGACACCCAATCCCGTAGTGCCCCTGTGGCGTCAGCAAATGCACTACCGGCTCAAGGAAGGTGCCCTGATTGCCATGGGTGCCCTGTGCCTGTACCTGTGGATGGCGCTGCTCACCTACGACCAGGGCGACCCGGGCTGGAGCCACACCAGCACCGCCCATGAGGTGCAGAACGCGGCCGGCCGCGTGGGGGCCTTCGCCGCCGACATCCTGTTCATGGTGCTGGGTTATTTCGCCTACATCTTCCCGCTGCTGCTGGCGGTCAAGACCTGGCAGATCTTCCGCGAACGCCACCAGCCCTGGCAGTGGAGCGGCTGGCTGTTCTCGTGGCGACTGATCGGTCTGGTGTTCCTGGTGCTCTCGGGTGCCGCGCTGGCGCACATCCACTTCAAGTCCACCAGCCTGCCGGCCTCGGCGGGCGGCGCCCTGGGCGAAAGCCTCGGCGACCTGGCCTACAACGCGCTGAACGCCCAGGGCAGCACACTGCTGTTCATCGCCCTGTTCCTGTTCGGCCTGACCGTGTTCACCGACCTGTCGTGGTTCAAGGTCATGGACCTGACCGGCAAGATCGTCCTCGACCTGCTGGAACTGGTGCAAGGCGCCGCCGGCCGCTGGTGGGCGGCGCGCAACGAACGTCGCCAACTGGTGGCGCAACTGCGCGAGGTGGACGTGCGCGTGCACGACGTGGTCGCGCCCATTACCCCGGACCGCCGCGAGCAGGCCAAGGCCCGCGAGCGCATCATCGAGCGCGACCAGTCGCTGACCAAGCACACGGCCGAGCGCGAGAAGCAGGCGCCACCGGTGATCATGCCGGCCCCGGCCATGGCCAAGCCGCCAGAGCCGAGCAAGCGCGTGCAGAAGGAAAAACAGGTGCCGCTGTTCGTCGACAGCGCCGTGGAAGGCACGTTGCCGCCCATTTCCATCCTCGACCCGGCCGAAAAGAAGAAGGTCAACTATTCGCCTGAATCCCTGGCGGGCGTGGGCCACCTGCTGGAAATCAAGCTCAAGGAATTCGGCGTCGAAGTGTCGGTGGACTCCATCCACCCCGGCCCGGTCATTACCCGTTACGAAATCCAGCCGGCCGCGGGCGTCAAGGTCAGCCGCATCGCCAACCTGGCCAAGGACCTGGCGCGTTCGCTGGCCGTGACCAGCGTGCGCGTGGTGGAAGTGATTCCGGGCAAGACCACCGTGGGTATCGAGATCCCCAACGAGGACCGCCAGATCGTGCGGTTCTCCGAAGTGCTGTCGTCGCCGCAATACGACGAAGCCAAGTCGCCGGTCACCATGGCTCTGGGCCACGACATCGGCGGCAAGCCGGTCATCACTGACCTTGCGAAAATGCCGCACCTGCTGGTGGCCGGTACCACCGGTTCCGGTAAGTCGGTGGGCGTGAACGCCATGATCCTGTCGATCCTGTTCAAGTCCAGCCCCGAAGACGCCAAGCTGATCATGATCGACCCGAAGATGCTCGAGCTGTCGATCTACGAAGGCATCCCCCACCTGCTGTGCCCGGTGGTCACCGACATGAAGGACGCCGCCAACGCCCTGCGCTGGAGCGTGGCCGAGATGGAGCGCCGCTACAAGCTGATGGCGGCCATGGGCGTGCGCAACCTGGCCGGCTTCAACCGCAAGGTCAAGGACGCCGAGGAGGAGGGCACGCCGCTCACCGACCCGCTGTACCGCCGCGAGAGCATGGACGACGAGGCGCCGCTGCTCAAGACGCTGCCGACCATCGTGGTCATCGTCGACGAATTCGCCGACATGATGATGATCGTCGGCAAGAAGGTCGAAGAGCTGATCGCGCGTATCGCCCAGAAGGCCCGTGCCGCCGGTATCCACTTGATCCTGGCCACCCAGCGCCCGTCGGTGGACGTGATCACCGGCCTGATCAAGGCCAACATCCCCACCCGCATGGCGTTCCAGGTGTCGAGCAAGATCGACTCGCGCACCATCATCGACCAGGGCGGCGCAGAGCAGCTACTGGGCCACGGTGACATGCTGTACATGCCGCCGGGCACCAGCCTGCCGATTCGCGTGCACGGCGCCTTCGTCTCCGACGAGGAAGTGCATCGCGTGGTGGAAGCCTGGAAGCTGCGTGGCGTGCCGGACTACAACGAGGACATCCTCGCCGGCGTCGAAGAGGCCGGCAGCGGCTTCGAAGGCGGCGGCGGTGGCGGTGGTGGCGACGAGGACAGCGAGTCCGACGCGCTGTACGACGAGGCCGTCAACTTCGTGCTGGAAAGCCGCCGGGCGTCCATCTCCGCGGTGCAGCGCAAGCTCAAGATCGGCTACAACCGCGCCGCGCGCATGATCGAGGCGATGGAAATGGCCGGCGTGGTCACGCCGATGAACACCAACGGCTCGCGCGAAGTCATCGCGCCCGGGCCGATGCGCGACTGATTGAACTGCCGGCCGCCGAATCGTCGGTGGCCGGTCCCATTCTTTGTACGAGGATTCCCATGCGCCTGATTCGCATGTTGTTGGTTTCTGCCCTGGCCTTCTCCACGCTGCCGGCCCACGCCGACGACGCCGCCGTGAAAAGCCTGACCCAGTTGCTGGAAAAGTCCCAGACCCTGGCGGCGCACTTCTCGCAACTGACCCTGGACGGCAGCGGCACCCAGCTGCAGGAAACCTCCGGTGAAATGACCCTGCAGCGCCCGGGCCTGTTCTACTGGCACACCGCCGCGCCGAACGAGCAGACCATGGTTTCCGATGGCCAGAAGGTCAGCCTGTACGACCCGGACCTGCAACAGCTGACCGTCAAGAAGCTCGACCAGCGCCTGACCCAGACCCCGGCGCTGCTGCTGTCCGGTGACATCTCGAAGATCAGCCAGAGCTTCGACATCAGCGCCAAGGAAGCGGGCGACGTGATCGACTTCATGCTCAAGCCCAAGACCAAGGACACCTTGTTCGACTCGCTGCGCCTGTCGTTCCGCAAGGGCCTGATCAATGACATGCAACTGATCGACAGCGTCGGCCAGCGCACCAACATCCTGTTCACCGGCGTGAAAGCCAATGACCCGGTGGACAAGAGCAAATTCACCTTCGTGGCGCCCAAGGGCACCGACGTCATCCAGGAATAAGAGGTAGCCCCGCCCGTCATGGACCTGTTCCGCAGTGAGCCCATCGCCCAGCCCCTGGCCGCCCGCCTGCGGGCGCGCAACCTGGACGAATACGTTGGCCAGGAGCACCTGCTGGCCCGCGGCAAGCCGCTGCGCGAGGCGCTGGAGCAGGGTGCGCTGCACTCGATGATCTTCTGGGGGCCGCCTGGCGTGGGCAAGACCACGCTGGCGCGGCTGCTGGCGGAGGTTTCCGACGCCCATTTCGAGACCGTCTCGGCGGTGCTGGCCGGGGTCAAGGAGATTCGCCAGGCCGTCGAGGTGGCCAAGCAGCAGGCCGGCCAGTACGGCCGCCGCACCATCCTGTTCGTCGACGAAGTGCACCGCTTCAACAAGTCCCAGCAGGACGCCTTCCTGCCCTACGTGGAAGACGGCACGCTGATATTCATCGGTGCCACCACCGAAAACCCTTCGTTCGAGCTCAACAACGCACTGCTGTCGCGCGCCCGCGTGTACGTGCTCAAGAGCCTGGACGAGGCGGCGCTGCGGCGCCTGGTGGACCGCGCGCTGACCGAGGAGCGCGGCCTGGGCAAGCGCCAGCTGCGCCTGGGCGACGAGGCCTTCGGCATGCTGCTGGCGGCCGCTGACGGTGACGGCCGGCGCATGCTCAACCTGCTGGAAAACGCATCGGACCTGGCCGAAGACGGCGAGGAAATCGCCACCGAGCTGCTGCAAAGCCTGCTGGGTGACACCCGCCGGCGCTTCGACAAGGGCGGCGAAGCCTTCTACGACCAGATCTCGGCGCTGCACAAGTCCGTACGTGGCTCCAACCCGGACGCCGCGTTGTACTGGTACGCGCGCATGATCGACGGTGGCTGCGACCCGCTGTACCTGGCCCGGCGCGTGGTGCGCATGGCCAGCGAAGACATCGGCAACGCCGACCCGCGCGCCCTGGGCCTGTGCCTATCGGCGTGGGACGTGCAGGAGCGCCTGGGCAGCCCCGAAGGCGAGCTGGCGGTGGCCCAGGCCATCGTCTACCTGGCCTGCGCGCCGAAAAGCAACGCCGTGTACATGGGCTTCAAGCAGGCCATGCGCGAAGCCACCGAGTACGGCTCGCTGGAAGTGCCGCTGCACCTGCGCAACGCCCCCACCAAGCTGATGAAACAGCTGGGCTACGGCGAGGAATACCGCTACGCCCACGACGAGCCCGACGCCTACGCTGCCGGCGAAGACTACTTCCCCGAACAGCTGGAGCCGCGCGCCTACTACCAGCCGGTGCCTAGAGGCCTGGAACTGAAAATCGGCGAAAAGCTCAAGCACCTGGCCCAACTGGACCGCCTCAGCCCGCGCCAGCGCCGCAAGCCCTGAAGGGCTGGCACGTTGCAACAGGCTGCGGCACCCATGACGCGGCCTGCGGCCGTTGCTACAGGGGGCATGCGTAGCAGCTGCCGCCAGGCTGCGTCGCGCCGCGCAAGCGGCGCTCGATCTCAACATTGCCCCAGGCTACGCGCATGTCTTGATTGTCAGGGTGTCGTCGAGATCTCGCGCTGCCAGCCTTGTTTGCCCGGTTCTGCAACACGCAACTGGAAACAGCCCTTCTATCCCGGTACGCTGGCCGTTAATATGGTCGGCTGCCCGGTGTCCTGCCCGCAACAAGGGCTGACCAAGACTTAATTTGATAACGAGAGACCGACATGCTCGATCCCCTGATTTTGCGTACCAAGCTCCACGAAACCGCGGATCGCCTCGCAGCCCGTGGCTACAGCCTGGACGTGGCGCGCCTGGAAGCGCTGGAAGCCCAGCGCAAGACCGTACAGACCCGCACCGAGCAACTGCAGGCCGAGCGTAACGCCCGCTCCAAATCCATTGGCCAGGCCAAGCAGCGCGGCGAAGACATCGCCCCGTTGATGGCTGACGTCGACCGCATGGCCGGTGAGCTGGCCGAAGGCAAGGCCGAGCTGGACAAGCTGCAGTCCGAGCTGGACGCCATCGTGCTGGGCATTCCCAACCTGCCGCACGAGTCGGTGCCGGTCGGTGAAGACGAAGAAGGCAACGTCGAAGTGCGCCGCTGGGGCACCCCGGCCGACTTCGGCTTTGCCGTGAAAGACCACGTGGCCCTGGGCGAGCAGTTCGGCTGGCTGGACTTCGAGACCGCCGCCAAGCTGTCCGGCGCACGCTTCGCCTTGCTGCGCGGCCCGATTGCCCGCCTGCACCGCGCCCTGGCGCAGTTCATGATCAACCTGCACGTCACCGAACACGGTTACGAAGAGGCCTACACCCCGTACCTGGTCCAGGCCCCGGCGCTCAAGGGCACCGGCCAGCTGCCCAAGTTCGAGGAAGACCTGTTCAAGATCAGCCGCGAAGGCGAGGCCGACCTGTACCTGATCCCGACCGCCGAAGTGTCGCTGACCAATATCGTGGCGGGCGAGATCCTCGACGCCAAGCAGCTGCCACTGAAACTGGTCGCCCACACCCCGTGCTTCCGCAGCGAAGCCGGCGCATCGGGCCGTGACACCCGCGGGATGATCCGCCAACACCAGTTCGACAAGGTCGAGATGGTGCAAGTGGTCGAGCCGTCGAAATCCATGGAAGCCCTGGAAAGCCTGACCGCCAACGCCGAGCGCGTGCTGCAGGCCCTGGAGCTGCCGTACCGCGTGCTGGCCCTGTGCACCGGCGACATGGGCTTCAGCGCCGTGAAGACCTACGACCTGGAAGTGTGGATCCCCAGCCAGGACAAGTACCGCGAAATCTCCTCGTGCTCCAACACCGGTGATTTCCAGGCCCGCCGCATGCAAGCGCGTTTCCGCAACCCGGAAACCGGCAAGCCGGAGCTGGTGCACACCCTCAACGGTTCGGGCCTGGCCGTGGGCCGCACCCTGGTGGCCGTGCTGGAAAACTACCAGCAGGCCGACGGTTCCATCCGCGTGCCGGAAGTGCTGAAGCCGTACATGGGCGGCATCGAGGTCATCGGCTAAATGGAATTCCTGCCGCTGTTTCACAAGCTCAAGGGCAGCCACGTGCTGGTCGTGGGCGGTGGCGAGATTGCCTTGCGCAAGTCGCGCCTGCTGGCCGATGCCGGCGCGCTGCTGCGCGTGGTGGCCCCGGCCATCGAAGCGCAGTTGGATGAACTGGTGCGCAGCAGCGGCGGTGAAGCGGTGCGCCGCGGTTATCAGGAGAGCGACCTGGACGGTTGCCAACTGATCATCGCCGCCACCGACGACGAAGCCCTCAACGCCCAGGTGTCGGCCGATGCCAAGCGTCGTTGCGTGCCGGTCAACGTGGTGGATGCGCCGGCCCTGTGCAGCGTGATCTTCCCGGCCATCGTCGACCGCTCGCCCCTGGTGGTGGCGGTGTCCAGCGGCGGCGATGCGCCGGTGCTGGCACGCCTGATCCGCGCCAAGATGGAAGCCTGGATTCCGGCCGCCTACGGCGAGCTGGCCGGCTTGGCGGCGCGCTTCCGTGCCCAGGTCAAAGGCCTCTACCCCGACGTGCAGCAGCGCCGCGCGTTCTGGGAAGAGGTGTTCCAGGGCCCGATTGCCGACCGCCAACTGGCCGGGCAGGGCGCCGAAGCCGAGCGGCTGCTGGTGGAGAAAATCAACGGCCAGCCGCCCCACGCACCGGGTGAAGTCTACCTGGTGGGGGCCGGCCCCGGTGACCCCGACCTGCTGACCTTCAAGGCCCTGCGCCTGATGCAGCAGGCCGACGTGGTGCTGTACGACCGCCTGGTGGCCCCGGCCATCATCGAGCTGTGCCGCCGCGACGCCGAGCGCATCTACGTCGGCAAGCGCCGCGCCGACCATGCCGTGCCGCAGGACCAGATCAACCAGCAACTGGTGACCCTGGCCAAGCAAGGCAAGCGCGTGGTGCGGCTCAAGGGTGGCGATCCGTTCATCTTTGGCCGTGGTGGCGAGGAAATCGAGGAACTGGCGGCCCATGGCATCCCGTTCCAGGTGGTGCCGGGCATTACCGCGGCCAGTGGTTGCGCGGCCTACGCCGGCATCCCGCTGACCCACCGCGACTACGCCCAGTCGGTGCGCTTCATCACCGGCCACCTCAAGGACGGCACCAGCGACCTGCCTTGGGCAGACCTGGTGGCGCCAGCCCAGACCCTGGTGTTCTACATGGGCCTGGTGGGCCTGCCGAGCATCTGCGAGCAGCTGATCAAGCACGGCCGCGCCGCCGATACCCCGGCAGCGCTGGTGCAGCAGGGCACCACCGTCAACCAGCGGGTCTTCACCGGCACCCTGGCTGACCTGCCGCGGCTGGTGGCGGAGCATGAAGTGCATGCGCCGACGCTGGTCATCGTGGGTGAAGTGGTGCAACTGCGCGAGAAGCTTGCCTGGTTCGAAGGCGCCCAGCAAACCGTGTAACCCCTGCCCGTAACGGCGGCCCATGTGGGAGCGGGCTCTGCCCGCGAAAAGAACGCCGCGGAACCTCTGGAACCGCGGCGTTCTTTTCGCGGGTAGAACCCGCTCCCACCACTGGCGGCCGCTGCTACAGGTTTACGCGATGCCTTTGCCTGGCAGGCGCGCGCGGTCGTGGGGCAGGGTGAAGTCCTGCGCCGGGCCCTTCGGCACCACCCCCGTCGGGTTGATGGTGGCGTGGCTGGCATAGTAATGATGCTTGATGTGCTGGAAATCCACCGTCTGCGCCACACCCGGCCACTGGTACAGCTCGCGCAGCCAGTTCGACAGGTTCGGGTAGTCGGCAATGCGCCGCAGGTTGCACTTGAAGTGCCCGTGGTACACAGCGTCAAAGCGAATGATCGTGGTAAACAGCCGCACGTCCGCTTCGGTCAGGTACTCGCCGGCCAGGTAACGCTGCTCGCCCAGCAAGCGCTCCAACCGATCCAATTCAGCGAACACATCATCGAACGCCGCCTCATAGGCTGATTGCGACGTGGCAAAGCCTGCGCGGTAGACGCCGTTGTTCACCGCCGGGTAGATCGCCTCGTTCAGCGCGTCGATGGTGCCGCGCAGCGCCTCGGGGTACAGGTCCAACGTGTTGCCGGTCAGGTCGTTGAACGCGCTGTTGAACATGCGGATGATCTCCGCCGATTCATTGCTGACGATGCGCCCCAGCTTCTTGTCCCACAGCACCGGCACGGTGACGCGCCCGGTGTAGTCCGGCGTCTCGGCGGTGTAGCGTTGGTGCATGAATTGCAGGCCGTCGAGCTTGTCGCCAGTGGAGCCGAGCGTTGTGTCGAAGGTCCAGCCGTTCTCGCGCATCAGCCAGCTGACCACCGACACGTCGATCAGGCTTTCCAGGCCCTTGAGCTGGCGCACGATGAGTGTGCGGTGCGCCCAGGGGCAGGCCAGTGACACGTACAGGTGGTAGCGGCCGGCCTCGGCCTGGAAGCCGCCTTCGCCGCTGGGGCCCGGGCGGCCGTCGGCGGTCACCCAGTTGCGACGCTTGGCCGCTTCGCGCTGGAACGCGCCGTCTTTGGCGCTTTCGTACCACTGGTCATGCCAGCGTCCTTCGATCAACAGGCCCATGGGCTGGACTCCTCGCAAACTCTATAAGCGTTGGAGCCCAGTGTACGGCCATCAGTTCGAATAAATAGCGCAAAAACCCCGATCAACCTATCGGCTAAATCGATTTGTCGCGAGCCGCCCAGTATTCGCTGGCGGTGGCGAAGGCCTCGTCACGGGGCTGGCCCAGGCCGCGCAGGGCCAGGGCCATGGTCGAGATCAGGGCCATTTCGCCGTAGCTGTCCTGGGCCTCGCCGCGCCACACCGCCAGCAGGTGCGCAGGCGCAAGGCTGGCTGGTTTCACGTGGCGTTGCGCTGCCAGCTGCGGCCACTCTTCATCCCAGCTCTGGCCGCCGGTGGTGCCGTACAGGTGGCTGGGGCTGTCGGGATTGACCTCGATCTCGCCGCCGTCACCCTTGATGACGATGGCGTGGTCGCCCAGCAGGCCGCTGGCATCGCGGTGCACCGCCTGGTAACCGGGGTGGAAGATGCTCTGCAGGCCGCAGCGCGCGCCCAACGGATTGAGGATGCGCGCCAGGGAGTGGATCGGCGAGCGCAGCCCCAAGGTGTTGCGCAGGTCGATCATTCGCTGCAGTTGCGGCGCCCAGTCCACCAGCGGCGCGAACGCCAGGCCGTGGCTGTCCAGCGCCGTACCCACCGCCTGCCAGCCGCGCGCCAGGGGAATGCCCAGGGTGCCCAGCAGCTGCTCGGTGTACAGCCGGCCCGCGGTGTGCGCGCCACCGCCGTGCATCAGAATGCGCAGGCCGTTGCCGGCCAGGCACTTGGCCGCCAGCAGGTACCAGGGCAGGTGGCGTTTCTTGCCGGCGTAGCTGGGCCAGTCGATGTCCACGGCCAGGGCCGGGGGCTTGAGCCGCGCGCGCAGGGCTTCGGTGAAACCGGCCAGTTCCTCGGCGCTTTCCTCTTTATGCCGCAGCAGCATCAGGAACGCGCCCAGTTGGGCTTCCTCCACCTGCTCATCCAGCAGCATGCCCATGGCCTCGCGGGCTTCTTCGCGGGTCAGGTTGCGCGCGCCGCGCTTGCCCTTGCCCAAGGCGCGGACGAATTGAGCGAACGGGTGTTCGGCAGGGGTTTCCAGCAGCAGGGCGGGGTAGTCGGTCATATGCAATTGGTCGGCTTGGGCAGGCCCGCCAGCTTGGCGGCAAGTTTGGCGGGAGTGCCGTTGAACAGGCGGTTCAGGTGCGGGCTGTTGCCTTTCTCGGCGCCTAGCTTCAGCGCCGTGTATTTGATCAGCGGCCGCGTGGCCGGGGACAGCTGGAACTCCTGGTAGAACTGACGCAACACCTCCAGCACCTCCCAGTGTTCGGCGGTCAGCACGATCTCCTCGCGCGCGGCCAGGGCCTCGGCAACGGGTTTAGACCACTCGGTCAAATCTTCCAGAAAGCCGTTCTGGTCAAGCGCAATCGCACGGCCTTCAACCATCAGTTCACTCATAGCCAGGTGTTGACCTTGTCAAAATCGAGGGTGAGCTGCACAAAGCCCGGGTAATCCACCACCTGCGCCGCGCCATTGATGGCGCGCGCCTGCACGTCCTCGTCCAGGGCGTAAACCCGGCCCGCCAGGTGCGCCAGGCTGTCATTGAGCAGCGCGTACACGGCGTCGCCGGTCAGCAGCAGGGCATCATCAGCACCCAGCAGGCGCAGGCAGCTGGCCAGGCGGTTATCGCCGAAGGGCGAGTGGGACAACACATGCAAAGTAGCCATCAGAGGGTAATCACCTGATCAAAGCGGTCGACAAGGGCGGCCAGGGCGGCGTCTTCCAGCACTTCGGCGGCAAGGCTCAAGCTGTCGGCGGCCAGGCCGCGCTCGCGCAGGCTGCTGGCCGCCACGAACAGCTCGTCCACGCCGAACATCGGCAGCGCCTGCAGGTTGGCGGTCAGGTCTTTCTGCTGCACTTGGGCAGGCTGTTGGCCTGTCGCCAACTGAAACACGCCGTCATCGAGGAACAGCATGCCCAGCGGCAAATCGAAGGCACCGCCTGCCAGGGCGATGTCCAGTGCCTCGCGTGGGCCGGGGCCCGACCACGGCGCCTGTCGGCTGATAATCAACAGGGATTTGGCCATGTCACTGCCCTCCAAAGGTCACGAGGCGGTCGGCCAGCTGGGCGGCTTCATGCAGCTGGCCCAGCCCGGACAGGTCCCACGGCGCCGGCAGGTTGGCCGCCGGGCGGTTCCAGCGCTTGGCTTCGGCTACGTCCAGCACGCCACGGCGCAGGGCGGCGGCAATGCACACCACCGCGTCCAGCTGGCGCTCGGTAATAAAGGCGCGCCACTGGGCGGCCACGTCCAGCTCATCCTGGGGGGCAACGACGTTGCCCGAGGCGCTGTGCACCCCGTCCTGATAAAAGAACAGGCGGACGATTTCATGGCCGCCCGCCAGCGCCGCCTCGGCAAACCGCAAGGCGCGGCGCGAGGAGGGCGCATGGGCGGGGGAAAATACAGCGATGGCGAACTTCATGGCGCGGCTCTATCAGCAAATCTGCCGGAATGATAAAGCCTGCACGCGAAAAAAGCCCGCCGCACCCGCGTCAGCGGGCGCTGTTGTCGCGCAGCTCCGGCAGGAACCAGTTCAGCACCAGGGCGCAGATGCCACCGGTGGCCACGCCCGACTCCAGCACATTGCGCAGGGCCGACGGCATGTGCGCCAGGAACTCCGGCACCTGCGCCACGCCCAGGCCCAGGGCCAGGGACACGGCAATGATCAGCAGTGCGCGACGGTCCAGGTGAATGCTGGCCAGGATATTGATGCCCGACGCCGCCACGGCACCGAACATGACCATGGCCGCGCCACCCAGCACCGGTTCCGGCACCGCTTGAATCACGCCGGCCACCGTCGGGAACAGGCCCAGGATCACCAGCATGCCGGCAATCCACACGCCAATGTGGCGGCTGGCGATGCCCGTCAGCTGAATCACGCCGTTGTTCTGGGCAAAGATCGAGCTGGGGAAGGTGTTGAACACGCCGGCCAGCAACGAGTTCGCGCCGTTCACCAGCACGCCGCCCTTGATGCGTTGCATCCACACCGGGCCTTCCACCGGCTGCTTAGACACCTTGCTGGTGGCTGTCACGTCACCGATGGACTCCAGCGAAGTCACCAGGTAAATCACCAGCATCGGAATGAACAGCGCCCACGAGAAGCCCAGGCCGAAGTGCAGCGGCACCGGCACCTGGAACACCGCAGCTTCATGCATGCCGGTGAAGTTCAAGCGGCCCATGTAGCCGGCCAGGGCATAACCCGCCGCCAGGGCGATGACGATGGCGCAGCTGCGCATCCACACCACCGGCACGCGGTTCAGCACCACGATAATCGCCAGCACCACGCCCGACAGCAGCAGGTTGTCGCCGTTGGCGAAGGTGCCGTTGGCCATGGCCGAGAAACCGCCGCCCATGCTGATCAGGCCGACCTTGATCAGCGTCAGGCCAATCATCAACACCACGATGCCGGTCACCAGCGGCGTGATCAGCCGCTTCACGAACGGCAGAATGCGCGAAATGCCCATCTCCACGAACGAGCCGGCAATCACCACGCCGAAAATCGCCGCCATCACGCCTTCAACCGGCGTGCCCTGCTTCACCATCAGCGCGCCACCGGCAATCAGCGGCCCGACGAAGTTGAAACTGGTGCCCTGCACAATCAGCAAGCCCGCGCCAAACGGCCCGAAGCGCTTGCACTGCACAAAGGTGGCGATACCGGAAATCACCAGCGACATCGACACGATCAGGTTGGTGTCATGGGGCGAAACGCCCAGCGCCTGGCAAATCAACAGCCCCGGCGTCACGATGGGAACAATGATCGCCAGCAGATGCTGCAGCGCAGCCAGCAGGGCAATCACCGGGCGGGGACGGTCTTCCAGCCCCAGCACCAGGTCTTGGCTAGGGGGCGGGGAGGGCTGTTGATGAACAGTCATGGCAGGGCCTTGGCGAAAAAAAGAGCGCAATTCTACGGATAAGCACCCCACAAGGCCACTACCGTTGCGCCGCACATCGCCACCCGTGCCATCCCGCGGTATACCTGCCCCGACGCGGGGCCAAAGACGCGGCCTACAGGTCCGCGCGGTATCCACTATCCGCGTAGCAGCTGCCGAAGGCTGCGTCCCGCCACCCCGCGGTGCACCTGCCCCAACGCGGGGCCAAAGACGCGGCCTGCGGCCGCTGCTACACGTCCGCGCGATATACACTATCCCGCGTAGCAGCTGCCGAAGGCTGCGTCCCGCCACCCCGCGGCGTATCTGCCCCAACGCGGGGGCAAAGACGCGGCCTGCGGCCGCTGCTACAGGTCCGCGCGATATACACTATCCCGCGTAGCAGCTGCCGAAGGCTGCGTCCCGTCACCGCGCGGTGTACCCGCCCCAATGCGGCGCCTAAGACGCGGCCATGCGGCCGCTGCTACAGGTTTGTGCGGTATTCGCGCCCACAAAAAAGCCCGCCGAAGCGGGCTTTTCCAACACAACCATCTAATCAGTCATCACGACCCATCAGGCCAAACAACTGCAGCAGGCTGACAAACAGGTTGTAGATCGAAACATACAGGCTGATGGTCGCCATGATGTAGTTCCGCTCACCACCCTGGATGATCGCGCTGGTCTGGAACAGGATGCACACCGACGAGAACAGCACGAAGCCCGCGCTGATCGCCAGTTGCAGCCCGCTGATCTGGAAGAACATACCCGCGACGGTGGCACCCAGCAGCACGAAGAAGCCCGCAGTGATGAAGCCACCCAGGAAGCTCATGTCCTTGCGCGTGATCAACACGTAGGCCGACAGGCCGCCGAACACCAGCGCCGTCATGGCAAACGCCGAGCTGACCACTTCGGCACCGCCCTGCATGTGCAGGTAACGGTTGAGGATAGGGCCCAGCAGGTAACCCATGAAACCGGTCAGGGCAAAGGTGGACACCAGGCCCCAGGCCGAGTCACGCAGCTTGGTGGTGACGAAGAACAGGCCGTAGAAGCCGATCAGCACCACGAAAATGTTCGGGTAGCCCACGTGCATCTGCTGCGACACGTAGGCGGTCACGGCGCTGAAGGCCAGGGTCATGGCCAGCAAGCCGTAGGTGTTGCGCAGGACCTTGCTGACCTCTAGCTGGTCGGCCTGCTGCCTGCTATTGACTGCGTAATCCTGTTCGCGCATGGCGAGACTCCTTTGGGTTGAAAACCGCGTTTGAAACGTTCAGATGCAAAGATCATAACAGACATGCTGCAAGGGGAAATGAAGAGAGTTTGACAGTGTGTTTCAATCGGGTATTATGCACGCCGCAACAAGCTGGAAGCGTGGCCGAGTGGTTTAAGGCAACGGTCTTGAAAACCGTCGATGGGCAACTATCCTAGAGTTCGAATCTCTACGCTTCCGCCACATTTTCTTCGTTAGAGCCCTGATTATTCAGGGCTTTTTCGTTTCTGGGTTTTCTTTTCCTGCCATCCAGATCGCACGCGCCTTCATCATTTTTCAGAGTGCGACGACTTTTTCTTCCTTCTTGAAACGAACTGTCGAGGAATAGCTGCCCCGTCAGCTTGACTTGCCCACGCATGCGCCTCACTTTGAGTGGAGGACGACTCGTATCACGAAAGGGGAGGCAAAATGCCAAGCAGCGCAGACGTAGCCAACTACTTCCTGAACCTTGAGGGGGAAGGGGGTGAGATCTCGAATCTAAAGCTTCAGAAATTGGTGTATTACGCTCAAGGGTTCAGCTTGGCCCTGCGCGGCACGCCACTGTTCGACGAGCCCATTGAAGCGTGGATGCACGGGCCTGTGGTACCTGCTCTGTACCGTCAATTCCGGGACCGGGGATCAAACCCGATTCCACCGGATGTGGCATTCGATCCTGAGGTGCTGAGCGTTGACGAACGCCGCCTCATCGAAGAGGTGTTTGGCGTCTATGGCCAATATTCCGCATGGAAGTTACGCCAGCTCACCCATGAGGAAGACCCCTGGCGTGAAAACTACTCCGAAGGTGAGTACAGCCGCGAGATCCCCCAGCAGCAAATGGAGCATTATTTCCGCGAACATCTGGTGAACTGACCGTGGCCAGGGACAGAATCAAGCGGCGGGACTCGCATGGCTCTCAGATCAAGGCACGCACTTCACCCGTGGAACTCGATGATTCGGACGCCCGCCCACCGGTATTTTCCTTCGAATACCTGCAGAAGGGCTGGTGCATTCAAGACTGCCAGCAAGAAGAACGGTCGAAGATGCTGGATAAACTGAGAAAACTCAGCAGCCTCTCCTGGAAAGACATTCGCCAGCAGGAGCGGCACGGCCTAGGCACCGAAATCATTGATAGGGGCAGTTTAAAGGCCGCGTTGCCTGCCTTTATCACGGAAGAGGTCCGCCTATTGGCGTTCAGGGCCTACGATTTGGTGCCGATGGTTGGCTACCGTAGTGGGCGGATTTTCCACGTCGTTTGGATTGATCGGGCGTTTAAGCTGTACAAACACTAACGTCCTATCTTAGTGCGTGTGCCTCATGGATGCGGAGTCGACTCAAATTTGCGTAGGTAACTGACCCTGGTCAGCTTCCGTCTGTCTCTCCGCATCCGCGCTCAGGGAATTCTCAACCCGAGAGCGTTCAGTGTTGGCGTATCCATTTTCCCGTGCACGGTAAGCCCCGAATCTGATTGGAAGGCCATGAGCGCCCCCCGGGTGGCTTTGCCCATCACACCGTCTGGACGACCTTGGTAATACTGACGAACCATCAGCGCAGTCTGCACCCTCATGACCAGCGTGTTCTTCTCTGCTTCGGTTGGGCGGGCAGCGGCAGTGGAAGTAGCCCCGCCTCCGGTTGATGTCCCATAAAGGGAATTGTTTGAGGAGGAACTCGTCGACCTGGTAGCGCTGTATCTCGACGTACCCGAGGTGTTCGGCGTGGTCGCCACAGGGGGGCTGTAATAGCGTGGCGCGCTGTAGCCGCTTGATCCGCTGTAGTGAGAGCTATGGGAACTGTGCGAGCTATGGGAGCTATGCGATCGGTGAGCGGCATACATGTTGACCACGTCGAGCGCGTTCAAGGTATTGGCGAACACGGGTGGTAAAGCATTGTCCCTGGGTGCCCAGTTCATGTCAGCGAGGGGCAATTGGTTTGCGTCGGCCATGGCCGCGCCGGCAATCGGTAGCAGGCTTACGCCTCCGATCAATAGCTTCCAGCGATCAAGCAGTTTCATTGGGCGCTCCCTGCGTAGGCTGCGAAAGCCTGCGTCGTCAGTTTTTGTATTCCACGGCTTTGCCAGCGGGTGGTGTGAGATTTGAAGAAGCCAGAACAGTGTTCAGCGGCGGCGCAGTCTTTACAGTCGTCGATGAACAGATTTTTCCAGTCCGAGATGCTCTGCCGGGCAAACCGCGCGAGATGTGGGGGGACTAGGCAGAGCGGAAGGTTGTAGATCGACACCGGAAGGCCTCGGTTACTCAGGAAGTAAACGGCTTGGGTTAAGTGCTCCTGGTAATCCAGTGGGTCTATCCAGAGCTCGTCGTAATGCTTGCGAGCAAGTCCGGTGCTCTCAATCCCCATCAACGCAACGTGTCGTACAAACGACAAATTGCGGAAAATGTAGTGGGCCAGCTCGGGGAGGCGCGGCGTCGTCAATTGGCTGAGCACCACCCGGATCTCGATGACCTGTTTTGCGCGCGCCAAGTTGTACAGCCCCTGCAAGGTTTCGCTAAAGGCGCCAGGTGCTTGCACGACGTGGTCGTGATCTGTGGGGTTGTCCGCGTAGAGGGGGATTCCCCAGCTGAGCTGTGGATGATCAACCTGAGTCAGCGCCTCAATCCAGCTGGGGTCTTTGAAAGTTCGGCCGTTGCTCAATACGTGGATCGACTTGTGAGGGAGCACGTCTTTGCATTTACGCAAAATGGCCAACAGTCCTTCCCGGTAAAGGGTTGGCTCACCGCCGCTGATGCCGATGTTCTCCTCCTGCGGATCCATCAGATCAATCACGCGTAGGTTTTCCTCGATGTGCCAGCGGTCATCGATGTCCTTGGGCGGTTGAGAGCACATCAGGCACAGGCTGTTGCAGCGGTCGGTCATGAACAACAGGTTGCTGTCGGAGCCTCTCCGATAGAGCACTCGAACTACCGGGCTTCCAGGCGTTAACGCAATCACATCACCTGGCTGGACGACCCCTTTGTCCTTCGGGCCATGGAGGGCCAGCACACCAGCAGCAACCGGTAGCTCAGCGCTAGTTGGTGTGATGAAACCACCGAGCGGTAGTTCGAACAGGTTGGCTTGGAGCGTAGGCTCTGTAACCCATAGCATCAGATCCTCGAAGCCAACTTGGCCTGCACAGGCAGCAGTGCCTTTCTCAATGAACTCTTCAAGGCTCAAGATTTTCAGTAGCCGAGGTTCGACTAACCCCTGAATTTCAAAGTGAGTGTCTTTACGCAGCAAAATGGTTACCCCCGATATCCGGCTAGACGAACATCGGAGTAGGCGCGCCGGTTCAGCCAAGACAGGAACACCCTTTGGCTGTCGTCATCGCCATCGCGCAGCAGCGTGAACAGATGCTGAAGTAAACCAAGGTTTTTGGTGCAAAAGCTGCTGAGCGTCCGGTGCCCTATAGGGTCGCCTTGACGGGCAAAGTGCTCGACTGGATCTGCACCACAGTAGGGAACCAGCGCGCAGTCAGAGCAACCAGGCAGAGCTTCGGCCACGCCACTGGCGAGCAGTACCTCCATTACAGGAGAATTCAGCAGTTCATGCAGCGGCTGGTGGACTGTACCCAGGCGCAGGCCATTTTCACCCATCTCCAGAAGCATGCGTGCCTCGTCGGACGGGTAGACGTAGCCGTCATAGTTGTACACCAGCGCTCCGGTGCCCGCGCCGGTAGGGGAGCGCAGATCCACGTATCCCGAGGCGAAGGGCGTCAGCACATTCCTCAGGAGAAGAGTGGTGTAGCTTTCAGAGAGGTAAACTCCTTGCTGGTTGATCTCCAGCAAATACGCCAAGGCCTCTTTGTAAAAAGCGACGAATCGCTCCATCGGGTAGTCCAGTCGCCGCGCACTGCGGGTAGCAAAGCCGTAGGGGCTGAGGGGGCGCAGCGCGATACTGGTGAAGCCTTGTTTGATGTACTCGTCGATGATGGCCTTGGGGCTTTCGAGGCTGCGTGCTGTCAGTGTCGTCAGGGCGGAGACCGCGTCATGCCCCATGTGTTCACGGACACGCCTGACACCCTCGAGGGTGCGCTCGTAGGAATCGCGGGACGGCGTTGGGCGGTTCGCGTTGTGCAATGCCGCGGGCCCATCCAGCGACGTGGAAAACTGGATCTGATGCTGTTTGGCGAAATCGAGGATTTCGTCAGTCAGATGGTGCAGGGTCGTTGTGACGACAAACTGCACGTTGCGCTGTTCCACCAGGTTGCGTGCTTCAACCCACTCGACAATCTGCTGGATTCGCCCGAATGCCAAAAGGGGCTCACCACCTTGAAACTCTACGGTGAGTGCCTGCGCGTTTGACTCGAATACTCGGTCGACAGCAGCGAGGGCGTCCGCTTCCGAGAGATCATGGCCGGCGCCGGCCATGGGCGCCCGGGACACCTGGCAGTACTGGCAGGTATGGTTGCACCGCAACGTGACCACGAAAATGTGCAAGGCCGGCCCTTGGAAAAGGAAATTCTTGCGACTGCGGTACTGGGCTGCCATCTCAGGCATAGGGTCGTGGCGCCCGGGCTCATAGATGAAATGGCGCGCAAGCAGATCTTTGTAAAACGGCGTTTCAGGAGGAATCTTTTTGTCCACCAGGGCCTGCAACTGTGGGTCGCTGACAAACAGGTATTCACCTGTTTCCGAGGTGATCAGGACATCCTGCGCATGCATTTCTGGCAGGCGCATGAATCGCAGCGGGAGTAGCCTGAAGCTGCTCGCGTCGGTCGCAATAAGGGTCATTTCAGGCCGCAACCCGATAAGGCTGCACGTGCCAGCAACTCCCTGATACCAGCGGACTCCTGATTGATGCGGTCACGTAGCGCAAAGTCATTCAGGGATTGTATGACCAGCGCGCGAGCGCGATCAGCCTGCATGATGCCGTCGGAAATGGGGGGCGAGATCATCAAATCGAATTGATCTGCCGAAGGCACAACCTGGATGGTCAAGGAGCTCGCCAGTGCATAGGCAGCTCGTTGCACAACACCAAGAGGATATGCTGTGGCGCTCACGCGCAGGGTGACTGGCCATGTCATTTTGTTCGATCCCTGAATACACACCGGAAGGTGGGGATTTTGCCGTTGTTGTAGGCAATTGGCCACTACCATCTATAGCCTTTATGAAGATTTTTTCATTCTAGGGGCGCAGGTTCGCCAAGTGAGAAGAGCCGGCTGATCATGAGGCCGCAAATGCCGCACGCGCGGCTCAAGTGAAGCATGGCGGGCCTGCTGTGGGCGCCGTCCTTGGCAGTGGTCCGGCTGGTGTCCGCCGGGGTTGGGGCAGGGATCTCGATGGTCACCTACCTGACCCTCTTCGGTGTGCAGGTGCGTGACCATCACCAGGCCAGCGCACTGTCGGCCATGGCGCAATGCGTGGGGTATGGGCCATTCCTGGCGGGGCGTCGGCGGTTCATCGAGTAGCTCCCCAAGGGACGTAGCAGCTGCCGCAGGCTGCGTCCGCCCCAACGCGGTATAGCTGGAGAAAACGCGGCGCTTGTGGACGCGGCCTGGCGGCCGCTGCTACGCAGGGAATCAGCGCCTCACAACCAATGCCACAACCGGCTCCAGAACCCCCGGTCCAGATCAGCCTTGCACCCCGCATACTGCTGCGCGTACATCTGCGAGCGCGCCTGCACCTTGCCCGCCACCGCCGGCAGCCACGCCTTGCTGGCGTAGGTGCGCTGCCGGTAGCCGCCCCAGCCCTCGTGGTAGTTCAGGTACTGGTCATAGGCGTCCCACTTGGACACGCCGTTGATGGTGTAGGTCTTGTCCATGTACCAGCCGACGAAATCGATGGCGTCGTCGAAGTCCTTGCGGCTGGCGCCGCTGTGGCCGGTGCTTTTGCGGTAGTCGTTCCAGCCTTCGTCCTTGGCCTGGGCGTAGCCGGCGGCGGTGGTCACGCGGCCCCAGGGGATCACCCACAACAGGTATTTGCGCGGCGCCTTGGCGTCCTGATGGAAGGCCGATTCCTGGTACATGATGGCGAAGGGCACCTGGATCGGCACGCCCCAGCGCTGCTGGGTGGCCTTGGCAGCGTCGTACCAGCTGTCCTTTTCGCGGAAGATGCCGCAGATGTCATCCGGGGTGCGGGGCGGGGAAACGCTGCATGCGGCCAGGAAAGAGGTGAGTAATAAAAGTCCTGCGGCTTTGCCAGTGCTCATTGGGCATCCGTTCGATACGCGTAAAAAGCGCCGATTTTACCCCCGCAGGGTCGGTGATGGCGATATAGCAGCGCCGCCGCTGCCGCCAGGCCGCGGCGACGCAGCGGGCTACCTGACGGCGATCAGCGCATCGACCAGGCCTTTGGCGCCTTCGATGTGGTGCAGCGCCGACCAGGCCAGGCCTTTTTCAACGCCGTCGCCGTCGGTGAGCTCGTAGGCCGAGTCGTACGCGCAGCGCAGCAAATGCGCCAGGTGGCACAGCGTGTCTTCCAGGCTGATGCCCGGGTTCACGCTGAAGAAGGGTTGCTGCTGGGAGTCGCGCATGCCGAAGGGCAGGGCGGTGGTTGCCAGAAAGTCGCTCATGATCAAATTCCCTGTGAATACATCCTTGTGGCCGCCCGGCCGGGAGGTGGGGCGGTGCGGTGATGGGGGGATTTGTTGCAGGGTGGATCGGGGGTGGGTTTGACCATGATGTAGCTCCTGTTGGATTAACGGAGCTGCCAGTCAATGTGACCAAACAAAGGGGTGGCAGCTATACGAGGGTTGGTCAACCGGGGCAACAGGATCCCGGCGCATCCTAGGATGCCCCGCGCACAGCTGCCATAAAGCATCGTGCCGGCCCAGAAAGGGCTGGCACGAAATGGCGACGCCGTTGCGTCTGTTGACCGTCGGGTGACCAAACCCGGCCGCTATCAGTCAGCGGCGAGGGGAG
Source organism: Pseudomonas imperatae (assembly GCF_057128625.1). NCBI lineage: Bacteria > Pseudomonadati > Pseudomonadota > Gammaproteobacteria > Pseudomonadales > Pseudomonadaceae > Pseudomonas > Pseudomonas imperatae. The sequence continues at coordinate 62,187 of NZ_JBSKHP010000029.1, forward strand.
GTTAGTGACCGAGGGGAACGGGCGCAAGCGTGAAAATGTAAGCTTATTATTCGATTATCACAGGAGTTGTAGGACTTTTCCTAGGAAATTTCCTATAGCTTTTGTTTCTGGAAATGTGCGTGCGGGGTCGAGGTCAAGCCTCAACCCTGCCTGTTGCATCTTCGTGGCGATTAATAGTTAATATTGTTATTCAATATAACAACAAGAGGTCGCCCCATGAACCTACGCAAGCAGCTGCCAATCCTGGCCATGACGGCCTGCGCCAGCCTGACCCAAGCCGCCACGTACGACCCACCACCGCTCAAGCTGGAACCCCTGGCGCGTTTCAGCGTTGATCTGGTGGCGCCCATCTGGGAGCTGGGCGCTACCAGCGGCCAGGGCAACCGGCGCATCATCCCCATCACCGGCGGCCACTTCGAAGGGCCGCGGCTCAAGGGCACCATTCTCGACAACGGCGCGGACTGGCAGGTGGTCACGCCCGACGGCGTGGCCGTTATCGACACCCGCTACCTGCTGCAGACCGACGACGGCGCCTTGATTTACCTGCGCACCGAGGGCTACCGGTTCGGGCCGGCCGAGGTGATGAAAAAGGTCGCGGCAGGGGAGGATGTTGACCCGGGCCAGTACCAGTTTCGGATTACGCTGAGGTTCGAGACGTCGGCGCCTCGGTACGCGTGGCTCAACCGCACGATCGGGGTGGGCAGCGCCATGCGGCTGGGCAATGCGGTGGTCTACGACGCATTTGAACTAAAATAGCGCTGAAATAATTAATTGTGTTAATTGATTGGAGCGTGCCGGCAACTGCCTTGAAATGCCGTCGTCCCATTCGCGTAGCAGCTGCCGAAGGCTGCGTCCGTGCGCCGCCGCGGTGGGGCTGGACAACCGCGGTGCTTGGGGACGCGGCCTTTGGCCGCTGCTACGGGGAAGTGGATGCCGCGTGGCAGCAACTGCCTTGAAATGGCGTCGTCCCACTCGCGTAGCAGCTGCCGAAGGCTGCGTCCGTGCGCCGCCGCGGTGGGGCTGGACAACCGCGGTGCCTGTGGACGCGGCCTTTGGCCGCTGCTACGGGGAGGTGGATGCCGCGTGGCAGCAACTGCCTTGAAATGGCGTCGTCCCATTCGCGTAGCAGCTGCCGAAGGCTGCGTCCGTGCGCCACCGGGGTTCGTCTGGACAACCGCGGTGCCTGGGGACGCGGCCTTTGGCCGCTGCTACAGGGGGTCAGCTGTTGAGCGACATGGGGCGGTCGCCGCCCGGCGGCAAGCCGAATAGCTTGCGCACGGCGTTAAGGAAGGCGCCGTAGGGGCGCCCCAGCAACAACATCATCAACGCCGCGCCAAGCGTGCCACGCACCACGCCGCCCGCGGAAGCGCCACTGGTGGCAATGATTGCGGCGTAGATAGGCACTTGGAAACTGACCAGGGCAAGGCTGTCCCACAGCACCCTGGACGCACGCCCCGGGCCGGCAAGGGTCATCAACCGGTCGCGCCACAGGCCGTAAGGCCGCGCGACGGGCACCATCAGGGCCGCGCCCAGTAGCCGCGCGTGCAGCACTTGTTCCCACGTCATGCCGGCAATGAAGCGTTCATTGATGATGCCGGTGGTGGTGAAGAACAGGATCAAGGCCGTGGTGTCCGCAAGGAACGCAGCCTTGCGTGCGGTTCGCTGGGGAGGTCGAGGCACAGGGGGCTCCTGGAATATCGCATTTCAAATAATGACCCCGCCAACGTCCCTGCGGTTCGCCAAGGCCCAGCCGGCCCCGGCAGGTTGCTTTCGCTTTTCGAATCAGGATTACTGGAGACTTCTCCTGCCCTGAGGTGGTCCGCGATGTTCGACCTGGCTTCCATCGTGACGTATGTCGCTGTCGTCATTGGCCTGTTCCTGATCCCCGGCCCCGCCGTGTTGCTGGTGCTGACCCGCACCCTGCAAGGCGGGCGCCCCGTGGGCATGGCCACGGGGCTGGGCATCGCCGCAGGCGACCTGATACACACTTTGAGCGCTGCGCTGGGCCTGTCGGCCATCCTCATGACCTCGGCGCTGGCGTTCACCGTCGTCAAAGTGGCCGGCGCTTGCTACCTGATCTACCTGGGGGTTATCGCCTTCTTCGTCAAGGCAAGTGCCACGCGGGTCACCCAACTGCCCACTGTCTCGCCCGGCCAGGCCTTCGCCCAGGCGGTGGGGGCGGAAGTGTTGAACCCGAAAACCGCGATCTTCTTCCTGGCGTTCCTGCCCCAGTTCGTTCACCCGGCCTCGGGCTCTTCGCTGGCGCAGTTCGCGGTGCTTGGGTTGATCTTCTCGGGGCTCAGCGCGCTGTATACCTGCCTGATCGTATTGGCCATTGGTCCGTTGAGCCGTTGGGGCAAGGGGCTCGCCAGGCTGCGGCAGTGGGAGGGCAAACTCATCGGCACGGTGTTTATTGCGTTGGGGGTGAAGGTTGCGTTCCAGCAGCGGTAGGTGGTGCCGCCCACGCAAATAATTCCCCATGGCGTCACCGCGGCGGGTGCCAACCAGGTCCTCAAGTTGGCACCCAGGCGGCCGAGAATATTTCATGACTGACACAAAGTGCCTACTATTGTGTCGACAATGAAAATAACTCCGTCGCCTCGACAGGGAAGCCGCATGATCATCAACAACAACTCGTCCAACACCGCCGCGGCCGCCTACGCCAGCCAGGCCACGCGCAGCACCAGCGCTGCCAGCGCCACCGCGCAAGCCACCGCCAGCCGCGCTCAGCACGCGGGCAACGCCGTGAGCCTGTCCGGCACCTCGGCCGACTACAGCCACGCCATCGCCAGTTATTCCGCCTATTTTCCCGTGCGCGAGGGCATGGCGGCCGACGCCCTGGCCCTGGGCGTCTCCCAGCCTGGCGCGGTGTCCAGCTCCAAGGGCCTGAGTTTTGCCGACGTGGCCACCGACGCCCGCAAGCGCCTGGACGAGAAGTACGCGCTGATGACCAAAAGCGGCAAGCCCTACGACGGCACTGACACCGACCGCAACTCGGCGATGGGCGACCTCGACCGCCGCTCGCTGTACGCCGTGGCGACCAATAAGGACGGGCACTTCACTAGCCAGGAGCAAACCGCAGCCAAGGCGCTGATGACGCAGCAGGGGCGGTTGGCCACGGGGTATTACAGCGGCCCGGCCGACCAGGCGAAAAACTTCACCGACCCTTACGCGAAGGACCCGGTGGGCCGCGCCAAGGCAGCGCTGGCGTTCCTGGACAATGTGAGCGTGGAGGAAAAGTCGGCCTCCGGTTGGCTGGTGCAGCACCAAACGTTGAGCCAGGCCCTGACGCAGGCGGGCAGCGCCGCTGGCGGCTCGACGGCGACTACGGGGAAGGGGCATTTCCACAACCTGGCGGAGATATTGGCAGGCACCGATACCTCCGGGAGCTAACCACGTAGCAGCTGCCGCAGGCGGCGTCCTGCAACCACGGTGCGCCAGGTGAAACGCGTCGGCTGCTGACGCGGCCTGGTGGCCGCTGCTACAGGCATGGTAACTAGCTAAGTAAGTTAGTTATGTGTTAGCTTGGCTTCATCGCAGCCGCGCCCCTTGCCCACCGGACACCCCGCGCATGAAGCCATCCCCAGCCCAAGACCCCCGTACCCTGCAGATCGCCAACGACCCCCTGGGCCAACAGCTGCAGCAGATAGCCATCCTCACCCGCGCCGCCGCCGGTAACCTGGCGGCCACCCTGGGCATCAACCAGACCGACATGGCCGCCCTCGAACACCTGATCACCGACGGGCCCTTGCCCCCCACCGAACTTGCCGCGCGGCTGGCGGTGACCACCGCCGGCATCACCCAGGTCATCGACCGGCTGGTGCGGGCCGGGCACGTGGTGCGCCAGCGCCAGCTCGATGACAAACGCCGGGTGCTGGTGTGCCCGGTGCCGGCGTCGGTGGCGCTGGCCTATCAACATATCTCGCCCATGCTCACGGGCTTGAGCAGCGTGCTGCATGGCCTCGACAGCGGTGACCGCCGCGTGATCGAAGCCTTTCTGGAGCAGGTGATCGGCGTCTATCGCAGCAGCCTGCCACGCGGCCACCACGCCTGATGAAAACACAAAAGATTCTGGTGACCGGCGCAAGCATTGGCGGGCCAACCCTGGCGTACTGGCTGGCGCGCCAGGGTATGGACGTGACCGTGGTGGAGAGGGCGCCTGCCTTCCGCGATGGCGGGCAGACCATTGACGTGCGCGGCGCCGGCCGCACGGTGGTGCAGCGCATGGGGCTGGAGGCGCAGGTGCGGGCGCACAATTGTTCGCCGGCGCCGGCTGGGAGACGCCGCGCGTGCTGGCTGCACTGGACGATGCGCCCGACCTTTACCTGGAAGCCGTGGGCCAGGTGAAACTGCCCCGCTGGAGCAAAGGCCGCGTCGCGCTGGTGGGCGACGCTGCCTATTGCGCGTCGCCCATCAGTGGCATGGGCACCAGCCTGGGCCTGAGCGGCGCCTATGTGCTGGCCGGCGAGCTGGGGCGTCACGCCGACCACGCCCAGGCGTTCGCGGCGTATGAGGCCTTGATGCGGCCTTACGTGGCGCAGGCGCAAAGCGTGCCCACATTCGCCCCCCGGCTGGCCTCGCCGCATTCGCGGGCGGGCATCGCGGTGGGGCATGCGCTGTTGCGGTTGGCGACCTTGCCGGGGTTCAAGGGCGTTTTCGGCAAGCTCCTGTCGCCGAAGGCGGATGCCATCGAGTTGCCGAACTACGAACCTTAAGTGCGCAATGGCGGTTCGTCCTGGGCCTGTCATCGCTTGGCTATGCTGTGTGTCTACTCGTCATGCAAGGAAGCGCCGGGATGCCAGCGCAGCTTCGATCGACATTGCCGTTCAGGCCTTATCTCTGGATAAGCATCGCCCTGTTCTTTCCCGCGCTTGCCTTGCCGGCTTACTACCAAGGCACCAAGATCGTCTACGGTGTCGAAACGGCCGCACTAGGGTGGCTCGGGTTTATCGACGGGCACTTCTCCTGGTTCGCCAACCCTCTTTACCTCGGGGCTGTGCTGCTGTCTCTCGCCAACCCGCACCGCGCATTACGCTGGGCGGTGGTGGCGTTGGTCCTGGCCTGCACGTTCATGTTCCGCAGCGGCATTATCTATGACGAAGCTCACGGGGACGGGGCGATATCCGGCCTGGGTTGGGGTTACTTCTGTTGGCTGATGGCGATGCTGTTCGCCGTCCTAGGGCTGGCACGGCCTTCCTGGCCTGGTTACCTGAAGCCGGGCTGGCTGGAGGTGGCTGTGCTGGCGGCTGCGTTGCTGGCGTTTAACTTCTATTGGTTCCATCACCCCACGGGCTATTGGCAACAAAAGTCGAAGCTGGAGCACTTCATGGCCATCAACTGTGGTGAAGCAAAACAGATGATCGAGCATACGCTGCCAGAAGTGAGGCTGTTGTACATGCCTGAAGGAAACTCTTCGTTGTCGAGTTATCTACTTACTCACACAGACCTTCAGGAAATTCAGACGCAACGCACGTCGCGCCCAGGCGTGAAAGTACTCCGTGGGCCAGACGTTCATGAAGCAGAAAAACTGGACAGCCCGACGGCCAGGTATCAATACGACGTCAACACCCAGTTCCCTGTTGCCGCCAGCGGTGCGTGGGCTTCGCGTGCGCGGATAGTCGACCGAGAGACGGGGGAAGAGGTCGCGTCGAGTACTTCGTATGGTTACCTGCCCATCGGCGGTAGCGCCGAAGTGGCCTGTGGAGAGCCAGCGGGGCCCCCGTTCATCGTCAAGGTGCTGTCGCTCAGGTTACTCACTGAACAAGAGACTACCGAGCGCGTGATGAACGCTCGCAAGGCTGTCAGAGCACCCGCCCTCTGAAGGGAAATGTTCTGCCACGGGCTATTGGGGCGGCTGTGACGCGGCCTGGCGGCCGCTGCTACGCAGAGCGTGTGGGCTCAAGCACACAGTGATGAGTCGCCTGTTCATCCACCACCGCCTGAAAGCCGCAGGCACTATAGAAGGCTGCGCCGCTGGAGGAATCGGTGGACAGGCGCACCTCGCGGAAGTGTCGAGCGGCATGGGCAACCAGCTGCTCGACCAGGCGCCTGCCCAGGTTCCGGCCCCTGAACGCCCGGGCAACGAACACCCGACGCAGCCTGCCGACGCCATGCGCCGCGAATGGGTCTTGGGTAAGACCGCCAATCGCCACCAACTGGCCCTCCATAAAAGCCGCCATGAGGCATTCGCCGGGGCGGTTGAAGCGATTGGCGCCGGACTGCCATTCGGCAACCAGGCGCGTGAGAAATCGGAAGCCCTCGGCGGTGGCCTCTTTTTCCAAAACCGCGATGTTCTCGGGCAGTGCTGTTATGAAATGCATTGCTGGCTGATTCATTTGATGCCCTCCGTGAACGTCAGTTGACCCGCTTGAGCCGCAATCCCACCACCACCCCCAGCAACGCCAGCCCACCACCCACCGCATGATAGGCATGCAACTGCTCGCCCAATACCCCACACGCCACCACGGCCACTAACACCGGTACCAGGTTCAGGTACAACGACGCCTTCGGCGCCCCCAAGTGGCGAACCCCCTTCATCCAGAAAAACGGTGCGCCGATCGACGCGGCGATACCCGCGTACAAAATCAGCGGTGCGTTGCTGGCGGTTATTGGTGAGATAGGGCTCATCAGCCAGACCGGCAACGTCACCAGCACGCCGAAGCCGACCTGCACCTGCAGTTGCTGCCAGGTTGAAAGGGGCAATGCCCAGCGTTTGAGCAGCAGGCCGTACAACGCATTGGCGAAGAGGGCGACCAGCATCAGGGCATCGCCCGGCGTGAGGCTTTGCTGGAACAGGCGCATGGGGTGCCCCTGGCTGGTCAACCAGAACAGCCCCGCCAGCGATATCAGCGCCCCGGCAAGTGTGCGTGCCGGTACGGCCTCGCGTGCGATGGCGCAGGCCAGCAGCGCTGACATCAGCGGCGCCAGCGAGACCAGCACGCCCATGTTGATTGCCGAGGTGGTCAGTGCTGCCTGGTACGCCAGCCCTTGATAGACCGCCATGCCGAGCACGCCCAACACCATCAGCTTGGACCAGTGCCGGGCCACCACCTGGCGGTTGCGCCACACGCCTTTGCCGGCAAACAGGCTGAGCAGCGCAAACGCCAGCAGCCAGCGGTAGAACACAATCGAGGCTGGCTGAATGGCCACTGCGGCGGCCTTGGTGACGATGGTGTTGCCGGACCAGAGGACCACGGCGCACAGCGGTGCAAGTGAGGAGGTCAAGAGCGCCGCGATGGGCGCTTGGCGTGATACGGGGAGGCTGGGCGAGTCAGGCATGGCGGGCACCTTGTCAGGAATGAGTTCGGTGGATTTTTGCGGCACCTCTTGATTAAATAAATTGCAACGATAGCAACCTATGCATGCGCTATTTGCAGCAGATGCCTGGCGATACCTGTCTTAAGGTGCAGTTCCACCATGAAGAACCTCGATCTCAACCACTTGATTGACCTGGACGCGTTGCTCAACGAGGGCAGCGTTGCTGGTGCGGCCAGGCGCCTGAATCTGAGCGCCCCGGCGATGAGTCGTCGCCTCGCGCATCTGCGCCACGCCTTGGGTGATCCGTTGTTTGTGCCGGCAGGGCGAGGCCTGGTGCCCACCCAGCGGGCGCTGGATTTGCGGGAGCGGGTGCGGACCTTGATCGAAGAGGTGCGGGGTATCCTCGCGCCGCCGGATATCGAGCTTGCCCAAGTCGAGCGGACCTTCACTCTGCGTACCAGCGATGGCGTGATCGGGACCTGGGCGGCGGCGCTGTGCGCCCGGCTGCTGGAGCAGGCGCCGGGGATTACCCTGCGTTTCGTGTTGCGCCCACAGCAAAGCATGGAGGCGTTGCGCAGCGGCGAGGTGGACCTGGACCTGGGAGTGCTCGATGGCGACGCGCCGGAGATCAAGACCCAAACCCTACTGAGGACACAGTTCATGGGCGTGGTCAGGGCGGATCACCCGCTGGTCCCGCTTGAGCACATCGGTGTCGAGCAGTTCATTGCCTGGCCGCACGTCAACGCCTCACGGCGTGGTGTGGCCGATGGCCCTATCGATCATGGACTTGCGGCGGTCAACGCCAAGCGGCGCGTGGCCCTTGTGGTGCCGTCGTTTCAGGCGGCCTTGGCCATGGCCATGAGCTCGGATTTCATCGCCGCCATACCGGAGCCATTTGCCCGCTGGAGTCCTCACTCCAACCAGTTGCATGTGTTTGCGCTGCCAGTGGCCACGCCGCAGGTCAGTATCGCCATGAGCTGGCATCCCCGGCACGACGCCGAACCTGTGCACCGATGGCTGCGCGAGCAAGTCAGGCAGACGACCGCCAGTGTCTTCACCCCCCAATCTCATCCATGAAATCCGCCAGGAATGACTCCAGCCGCCCATGGCGCACCGCAGCCAGGCGGGCGCCCTCGGCTGTCTGGAAGCCGACCGCGAGCGTCAGCAGCTTGGTGTGGAAATGCTCGATGGCAAACTGCTTGTCCTGGTAGTCGCGATCGGCAGCCGTGGGGTTGCTGAAATCGTACAGCGCCGAGCCCATGCGCCCGGCAACGTAGAAACAGCGCGCCACGCCCACCATGCCAATGGCGTCCAGGCGGTCGCTGTCCTGCAGTATCTTCGCCTCCAGGGTCTGGGGCGCGACGCCTGCCGAGAAGCTGTGGGCCTGCACGGCATGGGCAACCTGTGCGACCCGGCTCGGCTCCCAGCCTCTATCCGTCAGGATCGAAGCGGCCTTTTCGGCCGAAAGCGTCGAGGCCTGGGCCCGCAAGGGCGAGTCTTTCTCGACCGCCACGCAATCGTGCAGCAGGGTGGCAGCCAGCAGCACTTCCAGGTTACCGCCTTCGCACTGTTGGATGCGCCGGACGTTGGACCATACCCGCTGAAGGTGCGACAGGTCGTGGGAGCCGTCGTTGGTGGTGGGTAAGCAGGCCAGGAGGTCGCTGGCCAGGTGTTGGTACGGGGCGAAGGGTGGGTTGGGCATGGGTTTGGCTCGGGGGGGGCGCGTGTGGGTAGCGGTCGTTATCCAGTGATAGCCTTGGCCATCTCCGACGTCCCCATCCAGCCTATCTGCTCATACACAGGCTTTCCAACCTGGGTGGCGTGCAGTACGGCAAAGCTGATACCCCGCCTGGCGAACTCGGCCTCTCTCGGCGTCATCTGGCCCAAGAGGCCGGCATTGCAGCCCGCTTGATTCGCTACGTCCCTGTGGTGGCTTCATCGCTGTCCCGTCGATGGTGAGTGTCGAAGACAAGCAGGCTATGGCATTTGCCAGCGCTGTGGCAAGGCTGAGCAAAGAGCGCAGAGCAACCACGCCTCTATAGGCCCCGCCTATGCAAGACACTGGAAACCCACCGTTCATCTCGCCCTACACCGAGCGCCACAATGCTGCTGGTAGAGGCATGCGCCGGCAATCCCATGCCAGGAGCCGTTTTGCCCTGCAACCGGCGACCCGTTCGCCGGTTTTTATTGGCCAAGAGGAATGCCTCGATGAAACTGTGCTGGATTCACCCGACTGCCCGTAACCCGGCCCTGGAGCCGCTATGGGCGACCATTCACGAGCGTGTCGGCGCCGTGGTTGCCCCAAACGTTCAACTGGACTTTCGCTTCCTGGCCACCAGCGGTGGCTTCACCCGCTCGCAGTACGCCGAGCACCTGAACTCGGTGCTGATGGTGGAAGCCGCCATCCAAGCCCAGGCCGACGGATACGATGGCGTTTATCTGGGCTGTTGGAATGACCCTTTGTGGGAAGCACGCGAGATGCTCGACATCCCGGTAGCTTCGGTGGGCGAGCAGTCGATGCTAGCCGCCCTGGCCATGGGCCAACGGTTTGCGGTGGTCACGGTCTCCGACAAGACTGCCGTGGCCATCGAGCGCGATATCATCGCCTATGGCCTGCGGGACCGCTGTATCGCTCGGCCGGTCCGGTCCATCACGCCCTATTCCGATGCACAGCTATTGCTGGAAGCCGTCGATGCGCCAGCACGGCAATTCATTCCTCGTTTCGAGGCTGCGGCGCACGCGTGCATCAGCGACGGGGCAGACGTGATCCTGGTGGGCTGTGCCTATTACGGGCCACTGTTGCGTCGCGCCGGCTACAGCCACGTGCAGGGCACGCGCGTGCCCGTGGTGGATTCCTCCACCGTGGGGCTCAAATACCTGGAGGCAATGGTGGGGGTTGCCCGGTGTACCGGGCTGGTGAAAAGCCAGGCGAACTTGTTCGCCGGTGTCGCGCCTGAGTCCATGGCCCAGGGCCGCAAGGCCCTGGGGTTGCCGTAGCTGCAACTGCCTTTGTGGGAGCTGGCTTGCCAGCGAGCTTCTATGGCCCCACAGCTCGCTGGCAAGCCAGCTCCCACAGGATGTAGCAGCTGCCGCCAGGCGGCGTCTTGCAACCACGGTGAGCCAGGCACAACGCAGCGGCTTCTGACGCGGCCTGGCGGCCGCTGCTACAGGTAGATTAGCCCTGCTGCACCCACGCCAGCCGCACCGCGAACCCGATCAACATCCCGCCAAACAGCCATTGCTGGACCTTCTGCGCGACGGCGCTGTGTTCCAGGCGGCGGCCCATCCAGCCGCCAGCGGTGGCGTAGGCTACGTCGAACACTGCGCCCACGCTCACTAATATCACGCCCAGGAGCGCAAATTGGCCCAGCACGGGCCCCTGGCCCGGGTGGATGAATTGCGGCAGTAACACCGAGCAGAACAACAAGGCCTTGGGGTTCAGGAGGTTGGTCAGCATGCCACGCCGCACCGCCGCCAGCCCCTGGCCCGGCGTGCTCTGCGCAGGCGGGTGGCATGGTGTGCCATGGCTGGTCGGCTTGAACATCCTGAGGCCGAGCCAGAGCAGATAGGCAGCCCCACCGAACTTGGCTATTTCGAACGTCCAGGGTAGCACCTTGAACAGCGATGCCAGGCCTACCGCCGCCAATGTGACATGAGCGGCACGGGCCAGGGCCAAACCCAAAGCGGTGGCCAGCGCCCGTCTGCGGCCCTGGCGAGCGCCGGTCTGCAGCAGCAGGACCATGTCGGGGCCAGGCATGAGAAAAATCATCGCAAGGGCGGCGAGATAGAGAACTTTATCGTCCATGGCAGCGACCGTCAGGGCAGGAAGTGAGGACAAAATTCTAAGCCGCATGGGCAGGGCAGGTGGTTGCGTAATGAACCCTTGAATTGGCTATCATTGGCAGATTGTGCCAATTAACCCTTACTCAACAGGCTACCTATGCCAACTCAGCGCCCGGTCTACCCCAAGCTCGATGGTTACGACAAACGTATTCTCACCGCCCTGCAGCGCGACGGTCGGCTCACCAACGTTCAACTGGCCGAGGAGATTGGCCTGTCCCCCTCGCCATGCTTGCGGCGGGTACGCCAGCTGGAGGAGGCGGGGGTGATACGCGGCTACCAAGCCAGCCTGGAGGCGGAAGCCGTGGGGCTGGGGTTGACTGTCTTCGTGGGGGTGAAGGTCGAACGTCACCATGAGGTCGAAGCCGAAAACTTCCGTTTGGCCGTGCTGGCGCTGCCAGAGGTCATCTCGGCGTTCCTGGTCTCAGGTGAGTCGGACTTCCTGCTGCATGTGGTGGTGCCAGATCTGCGTGACTACGAGCGCTTTCTTACGGAGTCGCTACTGAGGCTGCCGGGGGTGCGGGATATTCGCAGCAATTTCGCGATCAAGACCATCAAGCCTCAAGGGGGATTACCCTTGGGGCATTTGCCTTAGGTGGCGTGAAGCCGGGGTGGGCTTGCTTCGCTCGGCTAGCGTTGACGGCTGGGTGCCGCTGACGCCGCCTGCGGCAGCTGCTACGGGGGGGGCGGCATGCCCTGTAGCAGCGGCCGGCAGGCCGCGTCAGCCGGCGACGATGGCGTAGGTCTCTATCTCGACCTTCTGCCAGGGCCGCAGCATGGAGTCGACCTGGATCAGGCTGCTGGCCGGGCGGATGCCGTCGAACACGTCGCTGTGGGCCTTGGCCACCTGGGCGGCATCGTTGATGTCGCGCAGGTAGACCACGGTGCGCACCACGTCTTCCACGCTCATGCCGGCTTCGGCCAGCACGTTGCGCACGGTGGCCAGGATGGCCTGGGCCTGTTCCCCGGCGTTGCTGTGCTCATGGTCGGGCGAGGCGCAGGTGCCGGAGATGTGCAGGTGGTTGCCCACGCGCACGGCACGCGAGTAGCCGAACACCGATTCGTACTGGCCGCCCGAGGAAATGTTTTGACGCGAGGTTGGAGTAGTCATCATGGGTCTCATTGTGGGAGAGGTTTGCCGGTGGAGTCCTTCACGAACAGGACGGAAATCAGGCCGACCACGGCGCCTGCGATCAGGTACCAGGCCGGTATCATCTGGTTGCCGGTGGCGTTGATCAGCCAGGTGTTGATCAGCGGGGCGGTGCCGCCAAACAGTGACACGGCGACGTTGTAGCTGATGGCCAGGGCGCTGAAGCGCACCCGGGAGCCGAACAGCGATGTCAGCGTCGCCGGCATGGCGCCTTCGAAGAACAGTTGCGCCAGGGTCAGGGTCAGCATGGCCGCCAGCAGCAGGGGCAGCGACTGGCTGTGCAGCAGCATGAAGCAGGGGATGGCCAGCACGATCAGCAGGGCGCAGCCGGCGATGATCATGGCCTTGCGGCCGATGCGGTCCGCCAGCAGGCCGGACACCGGGATCAGCACCAGCATGAACAGCGTGGCGGTCATGCCCAGGCTCAGGCTGAAGCTGTTGCTGTAGCCCAGCACGTTCTCCAGGTAACCGGGGATGTACCCCAGGATGATGTAGTACGTCACGTTGAACACCGTGACCAGGCCCATGCACTTGAGCAGTTGCGGCCACTCGTTCAACAGCAGGGTGAACAGGCCGACTTTGGCCGCCGGGCTGTTTTTCAGCGCGGCTTCGTTCGCCTGCATTTGCTGGAACACCGGGGTCTCTTCCAGGCTGAGGCGCAGGTACAGGGCAATCATGCCCAACAGCCCGCCGACGGCAAACGGCACGCGCCAGCCCCAGTCGGCCATGGTGGCTTCGCCCAGCGTCAGGGTGAACAGCGTGACCACCGCGCCACCGAGCAGGAAGCCGGAGATATTGCCGAACTCCAGCCAGCTGGTGAGGAAGCTGCGGCGCTTGTCCGGCGCGTGCTCGGCGATGAAGGTGCACGAGCCGCCGTACTCGCCGCCCGTGGACAGGCCTTGCAGCAGGCGCATCAGGATCAGCAGTATCGGGGCGAACGCGCCGATGCTGGCGTAGCTGGGTATCAGCGCAATGGCGAACGTGGCCACCGCCATCAACGAGATGCTCAGCGACAGCGCCATGCGCCGCCCGTACTTGTCGCCGATGGGGCCGAACACCAGGCTCCCCAGGGGGCGGATGAGGAAACCGGCGGCGAAGGTTGCATAGATCGCCAGCAGTTGCGTGGTGGGGTTGTCGTTGTGGAAGAAGGTCTTGCCGATGATGCCGGCCAGTGATGAGTACAACGCAAAGTCAAACCATTCGACCATGTTGCCCAGGGTCACGCCGACCACGGCCTTGGTCATCGGTTTGCGCGAGGTCGAGGCCTTGGCGCGCGGGGTGGACCTGTCGTGCGACGTGGAGGAAACGTAGAGTTCGCCCATGATTTTGCCCTCTGGAATAATTGTAATGAGGCAGCTGTCAGGAGGAAGGGCAGGCCCACGTCTTGGCGCGTGGGGCCTGCGATTGGGTCAACGCATGAACACACCACCGGCGATGCACAGCGACTCGCCCGTGACGTAGGACGGCTTGGCGCCGAGCTGCCAGACCCAGTCGGCGATTTCGTCAACGCGGGCGGCACGCTTGAGCGGGATCGACGCAATGGCCGCTTCGATGCGGCCACCGGCACGGGTGCCTTCGGTGTCTACCCAGCCCGGCGCCAGGGCGTTGACCACGATGTTGTGGTCGGCCAGTTCAATCGCCAGCGAGCGGGTGATGGACACTACGGCGGCTTTCGAGGCGCTATACAGCAGTTGGTTCTTGGACACCGTGAAGGCGTCCACCGACGCGAAGAACACGATGGCGCCGCCACCGGCGGCCTTCAAGTGCCGGGTGCCGATGCGGGCGATGTTCAGCGAGCCCAGCACGTTGATGTCGAAGATCTTGCGGTACAGGGCGTCGCTGTAGCTTTCCAGCGACGAGGTCGGGAAAATCCCGGCCGCGTTGATCACGGCTTTCAACGGCGCCTTGCCGTCGAGGGCGGCGTCGATGGCGCTGGTCAGCTCTGCTTCGCGGGTGATGTCACCCACGACCGGCGAGAACAGAGCGCTGGGCGCTTGGGTGCCGGGGGCGACGTCGACGGCCACCACGTGCCAGCCTTCGGCCTGGAAACGTTGGGCGACAGCCTGGCCCATGCCGGAGGAGGTGCCGGTGATGATGACGCTGGCGGTAGGTGCAGTAGTCATGATGAGTAGTCCAGTCAGGCCAGTTGGGCGATAGGGGCGGCGGGTTGCAGGGACAGTTCCATGACATCCAGTTGGCGCTGGGTGTCTTTGTAGCTGGCGAGCCATTCGCGCTTGATGATGTCGATGCGCGAGTCGGCCGGCTGCAGCCTGGCGAACTTGGCCGCCAGGCCTTGCATGCCGGCGGCGCGCAGTTTCAGGAAGCGCATCACCAATTTGGTCTGGTCGCAGTACACCGGCCATTGCGGGCCACGTGGGGCGCCCAGGCCGATGTAGAACAGGCCTTCAAGGTTGGTCGGCAGGGTCATGGCGGCGGTGCGCAGGGGCGCGCCGTCGCGCCATTGCAGCAGGTTCTCGTCCAGGAACGGCAGGCGGGTGTTGAAGCCGGTCGCCCAGACGATGGTGTCGTAGTCGCCCTGGCTGCCGTCGCTGAAGGTGACGGTCTTGCCTTCAATGTGCTCGATGCCCGGGGCCACCTTGATGCGGCCGTGCTGAATCCAGTACAGCAGCAGGGTGTTGACCACCGGCGGCTGTTCGTCCAGGTCGTAGCTTTCCGGGGCAGGCAGGCCGGGGTAGTTCGTGTGCGAGCCGACGGTGGCCATGATCAGCAGGTTCATCACCATGTTCTGCTGTTCGGGCGGCAACTGGCCGAGGAACGGCAACTCACCGCGGGGCACGCCGAAAATGGTCTTGGGCTGGAACAGCTGGCCACGGCGGATCACGATGGTGGTGTCGAGGCGCGCCTGGGCGGCATCCACGGCCAGGTCGCAACCGGAGTTGCCGAAGCCCACCACCAGCACCTTGCCTTCCACCTGTTTGACGTTGCGGTATTCACCCGAGTGAATGGACACGCCGGTAAAGCCTTTGCCCACCTCGGGGATCTTGCAATCCCACAAATGGCCGTTGGCAACCAGCACCCCGGCGTAGCGCTTGCGGGTGCCGTCGGCCAGGGTCACCTGCCAGCCCGCTTCGCCGTTGTCGCCCAGGGGCACCAGGGTGCGCACTTCGGTGTTGAAGGTGATTTTCTCGCGCAGGCCGAAGGTGTCGGTGTAGGCGTTCATGTACGCCTTCACCTGGTCGCGGCTGGGGTACACCGGGTAGTCCGCCGGCATCGGGAAACCATCGAAGCACGAGCTGCTTTTCGGGGTGATCAGGTGCAACGCGTCGTAGTCGGTGTTCCAGTGGCCGCCGATGTGCCCCGACTTCTCGTAACAGTCCACCTGGAAGCCGGCGTCGGTCATGGTCTTCAGCGCTGCCAGGCCTGCGGCCCCGGCGCCAATGATGCAGTACTGCAGTTGAGTGGACATGGTTGACTCCCCCTTCATCGAACGGTGCAAGCGCCTGTCATTGGCGTCCGTGGGGGCAGTATCCAACCGGCTTGCGTGCGGATGAATGGGTAAAACAAAGTGCTTCGTATAGGCGCAGCCTATGGCTACTGCGACTCCAGATGCGCATACAACGCCTGGATACGGCTCAGGTGGCTGCGCATCAGGTTCATCAGCACCCGGGTGGGCGGCGAAATGGGCGTGTCGTGGCGGTGAATAAAGCCGAAGACTTCGAAGATGGGCGGGTTGATCGGCACCCAGCCCAGGCGGTCATTGAAGCCCAGCTGATGCAGGATCGGGCGCGTGGCAATGACGTCGCCGAGCCCGCGGGCGGCCAGTTCAAAGCCGGTGACCTGGTGTTCCACCTCGATGATCGGGTCCAGCACCTCGCCGCCCTTGGCCGCCAGTTGGGCGAGCAGGCGGCGGATAGGGTCGGCGGTATTCCAGCGCGCTTCTGTCAGGATCAGGGGCGCGGTGGCCAGGTCGCGGATGGTTTTCGGGCCCTGCAGGTGGTCGGGGTTGGCGCTGATGTAGCCGACCTGCGCCGACCAGACCGGCTCGCTGACCGTCAGGTTCTGCTGCTTGATGGGCAGCATCACCAGGCCCGC
The DNA here is from genome assembly GCF_057128625.1 of Pseudomonas imperatae. Taxonomy (NCBI): domain Bacteria; kingdom Pseudomonadati; phylum Pseudomonadota; class Gammaproteobacteria; order Pseudomonadales; family Pseudomonadaceae; genus Pseudomonas; species Pseudomonas imperatae. The sequence continues at coordinate 78,487 of NZ_JBSKHP010000029.1, forward strand.
CTCGATATCGCCGTGGCTGACCAACTCGGCGATCTCGGACGAGTTGTAGCCCACGATCTTGATGCGCATGTCGGGGTGCTGGGTGCGGAACTGTTCGATCAGGTCGGTCAGGAAGTAATGGTGCGCCGTGCCGAACGTGCCGAAGCTGGCCACCCCGCCACTGAGCTCGCGCACCGCTTGCACCGCCTCGTAGCCTTGGCGGGCGGCGGTGACCATGCCTTGGGCGAACGGCTGCAGGCGCCGCCCCGCCTCGGTGAGCACCAGCCGCCGGTTGGTGCGGATGAACACGTGGGTGCCCAGGTGCTCTTCCAGGCGCAGGATCTGCTCGGACAGCGACGGCTGGGCGATGTGCAGGCTTTCGGCGGCCTTGGAGAAGGTGCCGTGCTCGATCGCGGCCAGGAAGTAGGTCAGTTGTTGCAGGGTCATGTGAAGGTCAACCGTTCCTTGTCTGTTCGCGCCAGGGGCCTCGCGCTGCCGTGCATCATGGCCTAAATGGGCGGGGAACGTCGCCCCTGGGCTTGCTGAAACGTTTCTTCAAGGCTATAAAAAACCCACAACTCCAAGAAAGGCTACTGCAATGACTCCGCTCAAACTCTTCGTTGCCCTCGGCGCCCTGTCCGCCGGCTCCCACGCCATGGCCTGGGATTACGTATTGCTCGACACTGACAAAGCCGCCCAGAACTGGCAGGTCACCAGCCAGCAGCTCGGGATGAAAACCGCCAAACCTTTCAGCGTCACGGTGCGTACCCTGCACGGTGGGCGGCAGGAGGGCGTCAGCATCGTCGACATCGATAACGGCACGATGCAACTCTCGGTGGTGCCCACCCGCGGCATGAACGTCTTGCACGCCTCGGTGGGCAAGGTGCGTATGGGCTGGGATTCACCGGTCAAGGAGGTGGTCAACCCGGCCTTCATCGAACTCAATGGCCGCGATGGGCTGGGCTGGCTGGAAGGCTTCAACGAGCTGGTGGCCCGCTGCGGCTACGAATGGGTCGGCCACCCCGGCGTCGACAACGGCGAGCTGCTGACCCTGCACGGGCGGGCCGCCAACATACCCGCAAGCAAAGTCACCCTGCACATCGACGAGCAGCCACCGTACGCCATCAGTTTGCGTGGCGAGCTGAAAGAGCAGGCGTTCAAGAAGGTCGACTTCGCCGTCGCCACCGAACTGGTCACCGAACCGGGCAGCGTAGCGTTCGCCCTCAACGACACCCTCACCAACAACGGCGACTACCCAAAGGAATACCAGGCGCTGTACCACAGCAACTTCAGCACCCCGTTCCTGGAGCAGGGCGCGCGTTTCGCCGCGCCGGTGAAACAGGTGTCGCCGTTCAACGACAAGGCCAAGGGCGACCTGGCCGACTGGCAAACCTACCGCGCGCCCACCAGGGACTACGACGAAACGGTCTACAACGTAGTGCCCTATGCCGATGCCAAGGGCGATACCTTGACCGTGCTGCATAACCAGGCGGGCAACCTGGGCGTGGCGGTCGGTTTCAACACCCGGACGCTGCCGGTGTTTTCCCTGTGGAAAAACACCGATACCCAGGGCCAGGGCTACGTCACGGGGCTGGAACCGGGGACCAGTTTTTCCTACAACCGCCGTTACCAGCGCCCATTGAACCTGGTACCCACCATTGGCCCGAAAGAGCACAAGCAGTTCCACATCAGCTACAGCCTGTTGGCGGACAAGGCCGCAGTGGACAAGGCCTTGAAGCAGGTGAGTGATATTCAGGGTGGGCGCGACACCGAAGTGCGGCAGACGCCGTTGGTGGATTTGACCAAGGGGTAGCGCCGGCCAGTTCGTTGTGGCGCTGTTGCAGCGGCATGAGCAGAACTAATGCTTTTTTGAAATCAATTCGTTTTTACTCAACTGCCACCCGCTTTAACCTGCGCTCAGCTCTTCACACTCGGCAACGCCAAGGCTGTGAGGGAACGGAACGCTGGTCAATATTGAAAAGCAGGGTGGCAGTTGGAATGAACAATGAATTCACCTTCACGATCAAGCGCGTAAATTTTGATGAGCACTATTCGCCATCAAACAATACCCGGGTCACCACCAACTTCGCCAACCTGGCCAGGGGTGAAAGCCGCCAGGAGAATTTGCGCAACACGTTGAAGATGATAGATAACCGTTTCAACGCACTGGCGCATTGGGACAATCCCGCAGGTGATCGCTACACCGTTGAACTGGAGATCATCTCCGTCGAGATGAACATGGGGGCCGGCACCCGTGGTGACGCCATCCCGCTGATCGAAGTGCTCAAAACTACGATCGTCGACCGTCAAACCAACGAGCGCATCAGCGGCATCGTCGGCAATAACTTTTCCTCTTACGTGCGCGACTACGATTTCAGCGTGCGGTTGCTGGAACACAACAACAAGCAGGCCGGGTTCAGCACACCGGAAGGCTTTGGCGAGCTGCACGGAAAGCTGTTCAAGTGCTTCGTCAATTCCAGCGCCTACCAAGCGCATTTCGACAAGCCGCCGGTCATCTGCCTGAGCGTTTCGAGCAGCAGAACCTACCACCGCACCGAAAACCAGCATCCTGTATTGGGCCATGAGTACCAGCAGGATGAATACTCGCTGACCGATGAATACTTCAAACAAATGGGCATGAAGGTTCGCTACTTCATGCCGCCGAACAGTGCGGCGCCGCTGGCGTTTTATTTTACAGGCGATGTGTTGGGTGATTACTCCAACCTGGAGTTGATGGCCACGATCAGCACCATGGACACGTTCCAGAAAATCTACCGGCCCGAGATTTACAACGCCAATTCGGCGGCAGGTAGAACCTACCAGCCAAGCCTGACGCACCAGGATTATTCGCTGACGCGCATTGTTTATGATCGAGAGGAACGTAGTCGCTTGGCTGTGGAACAAGGCAAGTTCGCCGAAGAACAGTTCATCAGACCCTACCAAGCCATGCTTGAACAGTGGGCGGCGAACTGCACGTTTTGATTCATTTAAACCAAGGTCTTTTTCATGAAAAAACTGTTGCCCACATCGACGGCTGGCAGCCTGCCCAAGCCTGCCTGGCTTGCCCAACCCGAGACACTCTGGTCACCCTGGAAACTGCACGACGAAGCGCTGATTGAAGGCAAGCAAGACGCCTTGCGCCTGGCGTTGCACGAGCAGCAACTGGCCGGTATCGACATCGTCAGCGACGGTGAACAAACCCGTCAGCATTTCGTGACCACGTTCATCGAACACCTCGACGGCGTTGATTTTGAACAGCGCAAGACCGTCAGGATCCGTGATCGCTACGACGCCAGCGTCCCCACGGTGGTGGGCGCTGTTGCGCGCAGACAACCAGTGTTCGTCGAGGACGCCAAATTCCTGCGGCAGCAGACCCGGCAACCCATCAAGTGGGCACTGCCAGGCCCCATGACGATGATCGACACCCTGTTTGATGCGCATTATAAAAGCCGTGAAAAACTGGCGTGGGAATTTGCCAAAATTCTCAACCAGGAGGCCAGGGAACTCGAGGCTGCCGGGGTGGACATCATCCAGTTTGACGAGCCTGCCTTTAACGTCTTTTTTGATGAAGTGAACGACTGGGGCGTGGCCACCCTGGAGCGCGCCATCGAAGGGCTCAACTGCGAAACCGCCGTGCATATCTGCTATGGCTACGGCATCAAGGCCAATACCGATTGGAAACAGACGCTGGGCGCGGAGTGGCGCCAGTACGAACTGGCGTTCCCCAAGTTGCAACAGTCCAGCATCGATATCGTCTCGCTGGAATGTCACAACTCCCACGTTCCCCTGGAGCTGATCGAACTGATCCGGGGCAAGAAGGTGATGGTCGGGGCCATTGACGTGGCCAACCATGCCATCGAAACGCCCGAGGAAGTTGCCGACACCCTGCGCAAAGCCCTTCAATTCGTCGACGCCGACAAACTTTACCCCTGCACCAACTGCGGCATGGCACCGTTGCCGCGTCGAGTGGCCAGCGGCAAGTTGAGAGCGTTGAGTGCTGGCGCAACGATTGTTCGCGAGGAACTTGCGAGCGAAGGTTGAGCCCGCCTTGGCCGCCTGATGGCGTTAGGTTTAAAGTCAGCTTTTAGGTCAAGCGTGGTGCAGGGTGGGGTTATGAGAATAGGCGAACTGGCGAAAATCAGCGGGCTGGCCCCCTCACGAATCCGTTTCTACGAGGCCAGTGGCTTGATTCACTCCGTCGAGCGCAAGACCAACGGCTACCGGGACTACGCGCCTGATACCCAATGGGTGCTGGAACTCATCACCGGTGCACAGGCGGCAGGTTTCTCGTTGGAGGAGATCCGGCAACTGATGCCGGGGAACGCCAGCGGTTGGCAGCACGACGCGTTGCTCACGGGGCTGAAGCAAAAGGTGGAGGAAATCAGTGTGCTGCAGGAGCGGCTGGCGCAAAACAAAGCGCAACTTCTGCTCGTCATCAAGGGCATTGAAGCTAAGCCCGAGGGTGTTGCGTGTGGGGACAACGCGCAAATGCTGATAACTCGTCTGCGAGAAGAGGGGGCTACAAAAAGGTATTGACCTTAAAGTTCACTTCAATCTTAAGGTGGCCTCATCTCCAGTTGAGGACTGCCCCATGAATGTGTTCGCCCCCCTGACCCTTCCCAACGGTTCCACCATCAAGAACCGAATCGCCAAAGCCGCCATGGAGGAGAACATGGCGGACGCCCACCAGGCGCCCTCCGAAGACCTCATGCGGCTCTATCAAGCGTGGGCGGACGGCGGTGTCGGCCTGATCATCACTGGCAACGTGATGGTCGACGGCCGCGCCATGACCGGACCGGGTGGCGTGGTGTTGCAGGACGATAAACACCTGGCCCCTTTCAAGCGTTGGGCGCTTATTGCTCGATCCGGCGGTGCGCAGGTCTGGTTGCAGATCAATCACCCAGGTCGGCAGATGCAGGCCAACCTCGGGCAAACGACGTGGGCGCCGTCGGCCGTGCCACTGGCACTGGGGAACATGTCCAAGCGCTTCGCCACGCCCCGGGCGATGACCCCTGATGTGATTGAAGAGGTCATCCAGCGCTTCGCGAACACCGCCCGCCTGGGCGAAAAAGCCGGGTTCACCGGCGTGGAAATCCACGCCGCCCATGGCTATTTGCTGAGCCAGTTCCTTTCGCCCCTGACTAATCAAAGAACGGACGAGTGGGGCGGCTCCCTGGAAAACCGCGCGCGCCTGTTACTCGCCATCGTCAAGGCGGTCAGGGCAGTGGTGTCCGCGGAATTTGCGGTGGCGGTTAAACTCAATTCCGCCGATTTCCAGCGTGGAGGGTTCACTGCCGATGAGGCGAAACGGGTGGTTGAGTTGCTCAACGGCCTGGGCGTGGACATGGTGGAGTTATCCGGAGGCAGCTACGAAGTACCCGCAATGCAGGGTGACGCCCGCGACGATCGCACCTTGGCGCGTGAAGCGTATTTCGTCGAATTCGCCCGTGACATCCAAACCGTCGCCAACATGCCGGTGATGGTTACCGGCGGTATCCGCCGCCGGCCGGTGGCCGAAAGCGTGGTGCGCAGCGGTGTGGACATGGTGGGCATCGGCACAGCGTTGGCCATCGACCCGCACTTGCCTCGTAACTGGCAGCGGGGCAAGGACAGCGCCCCGCAGTTGCCTGCAATCACCTGGAAAAACAAAGCCATTGCCGCCTTGGCGAACATGGCGGTGGTGAAGTTTCAGTTGCGCAAACTCAGCCGAGCTAAAAAAACCGATCCGAGCGTTTCACCGTTGCGGGCGCTGATCTTGCAGCAGCTCGCCATGGCCTTGCGCACTCGCCAGTATCGAAGATGGGTGGAAAAGTCTTCTCACTACAACGGCTTGGGAGACTTGAGATGACCATCGCAGCGCACGCACTGCTGCGTCTCGCCGATTGCCGTCCAACATCGAACACCTCTGCGCCCGAAAAATTGCACTCCCTTCCAAAACATCAGATGATGCCCCCATGACCACTTGCAGCCGCGTAACCCAGATGCACCCCATGATGCCCCCCTCGGCGGGCCATAGGGCGTTGCGCGCGTAAATCCCACGCATCCCCCCAAGCCCCGCCAGCAACGGCCGGGGCTTTTTCATGCTCCGGTCATGAACATCCATGACAAGGAGAGTGAGCATGTTGCAGATCCGCCCAGCCAGGTACAGCGACGCCGAGGTCGCTTTCGATATCCGGTTTCAGGCTATTCGACACCAATGTATTACCGTCTACACGCCAGAACAGGTTCAAGCCTGGACACAGGTGCCCCTGACGGACCGGTACCGGGCCAGTGTGGCGCGCCAGTACCACATTGCCTGGTGGGGTGACGTGGCGGTTGCCACGGGGCTGATCGATTTCCAGTCCGGGGAGCTGGGCGCGCTCTTTGTGTTGCCCACGTACATGGGGCAGGGCATTGGCAAGGCCATGATCCAGCACCTGGAGCGGCTGGCGATTGCGGCTGGGCTTGACGAAATTCACCTGGACGCGACCCCGAATGCCACAGCGTTTTACCATCGGTGTGGTTACCTCGGGGAAGTTGGCGGCATCTATACCTCGCCTTCGGGGCTTGAGCTGGCGTGCACGCCCATGCGCAAGCGATTGGTTGGCTGAGGTGAGAAGATGTGTAGCAGCGGCCGCCAGGCCGCGTCAAAGGCGCTGCAGTACTTCTGGTGGGGCGTTCGGCAACTATCGTATGTGGCTGGGGGGTATTGCTTGGCTGGAAGGCAGCTTCTGGCCCAGAGTGTGTAAAAACGCCCGGACAAACCCTTGCTATGATTTCTGAGAATTTCATCGCAAGGGTCGCCTATGAAAC
>NZ_JBSKHP010000030.1:0-78637 GCF_057128625.1 Pseudomonas imperatae
CGTCTCCCTCGGCTCCGCCGAGGCCCGCTTGATCAACGCCTCCGGTCGGCCCGGGCGCTTAACGGGGCCAAGATCAAGAGCCAGATCAAGATCAAAAGCCAGATCAAAAGCCAGATCAACAGCAACAACAGATGGTTCATGACTTCAAACCTGAACTTCGTAGAAGGAGACACCATGTGCAGTGACGCCGTCATCGACGCAGCCGACCACGCCATGCGCCACTGGCGCAGCAGCGAGCCTGGGCAGATCAAGGTGGGCTCCGAGGCGCACAAGCGCCTGTTCTGCCGCATGCTGCTCGACACCCACAACCCCTACAAACCCGCCGTCATGCTCTGGCCAACGCTGGACGACGAAGCCCTGGGCCGTATCACCTCGTTGCCCATCTGGGACATCGCCGTGCAAACCGAAGGCCGCGCGCAATTGCAGGTGCACACCTACGCCCACACCGTCCGCGACCCGCTGCTGCACGAGGCGTTGGTGATGGACGGCGGCGAAGAGGCGCGGCACAAGGTGGTGTTGAGCAAACTGGTGGAGGCCTACGGCATCGCCCTGGCGCCGGAGCCGGAGTACCTGGTGCCCAAGGACCCGCAGTGGGGTTGGCTGGTGACCGGCTACAGCGAATGCATCGACAGTTTCTTCGCCTTCGGCCTGTTCGAGTCGGCCAAGCGCACCGGCTATTTCCCCGCCGAGCTGGTGGATACCTTCGAGCCGGTGGTGCAGGAGGAGGCCCGGCATATTCTGTTCTTCGCCAACTGGGTGGCCTGGTACCGGCGGCAGTTGTCGTGGTGGCAGCGGCTGGCGTTTGAGTTCAAGGTGGCGCGGGTGTGGGCGTTCCTGGTGTGGGAACGCATCGGTATTGCCCGTGGGCTGGATGGCGCCGGGCAGATGCAGGACGCCAATTTCGCCCTCACCGGCAACCAGCAGATCGGCCTGGACCTGAGCGTGGGCGCCTTGCTGGACCTGTGCCTGGCCGAGGACCGGCGGCGCATGGGCGGCTACGACCAGCGGCTGCTGCGGCCCACCTTCGTGCCGAAACTGGCGCGCCTGGCGCGGCGTTTCATGCGCGGCTGAACCAGCGCACCGCGTCTTCCAGCGCCTGCTGCACCGGCCGTGGGGCGTAGCCCAGTTCGCGGCGGGCCCTGGCGCTGGAGAAGTACATGAGCTTGCGCGCCATGCGCACCTCTTCCACGGTGGCCAGGGGCTGCGTGCCGGTGAGCCGCGCCCAGCCCTGGGCCAGGTGGGCGATGGGCAGCACCACGCCGTGGGGCAGGCGCCAGCGTGGCGGCTGGCGGCCGCACAGGGCGGCGAGTTGTTCGAGCATTTCACGCAGGCTCAGGTTGCTGCCGCCCAGCACGTAGCGCTCGCCCACCTGGCCGTGCTCGAAGGCCAGCCAGTGGCCCAGGGCGACGTCGTCGACGTGCACCAGGTTGAGGCCGGTGTCGACGTAGGCGGGCAACCGCCCGGCCAGGGCATCGCGGACGATGCGGCCGGTGGGGGTGGGCTTGATGTCCCGCGGGCCCAGGGGCGTGGACGGGTTGACGATGACCACCGGCAAGCCGCTGGCCGCCAGCTCGCGCACCCGTTGCTCGGCGAGGAATTTGGAGCGCTTGTAGTGGCCGATCATGTCGGCCAGCGCCACCGGGGTGCTTTCGTCGCCCTCGGCGCCGCCGGGCGGGATGCCCAGGGTGGCGACGCTGCTGGTGTAGACGATGCGCGCCACGCCAGCGTCGCCGGCGGCCTGCAGCAGCGCCTCGGTGCCCTGCACGTTGGTCCGGTACAGGTCGTTGGGGTCGGGTGCCCACAGGCGGTAGTCGGCGGCCACATGGAACAGCGCCGCGCAGCCGGCACAGGCGCGGGCCAGGGTGTCGGGGCGGGTGAGGTCGCCTTCCACCACCTCGATGGGCAGGCCCGCCAGGTTGGCGCGGTCGGCCCCAGGCCGCACCAGCGCCCGCACGGCATGGCCCTGCTGCAACAGCCGGCGCGCCACGGCGGAGCCGACGAAACCGGTGGCACCGGTAACCAGAGTACTCAAGGGCTGCCTCCTTTGATGAAACCACGCACACAGCGTAGCAGCGGCCCATAGGCCGCGTCCCAGCCAGCGCGGTGTATCAGGAGGAGTGCGGACGCGGCCTTTGGCAGCTGCTACGGGGCTATTTCTTTTTCAGGGCCTTGAGGCGTGCGGTGGCGCGTTGCACGGCGGCCATCTTTTCCGGGCGTTTCATGCGCTTCCATTTGCGGATGTCGTCCTTGCTGCGCCCGCAACTCACGCACAGGTCGCCGCTGAGCTGGCACAGCGCCGTGCAGGGGTTTTCGATTTCCTTGGCCATCAACCCTGACCCCGTCGCTGGACTTCCACGGTCAGGTGGCTGACCTCATGCACCGGCGCCAGGCGCTCGCGGATGGCCTCGGCCGAAACGCCCGCCTGGCCCACCACGCTGACAATCGCCGCGCGCGCTTCAGGGCCGACGCGCCACACGTGCAGGTCGGTGATGGTGGCGTCACCGGGTGCCTCCACCAGTGCGCGGACTTCTTCCGCCACGTGGTCGTCGGTGTGGTCCAGCAGCACGGCGGCGGTGGCACCCATCAGGGTCCAGGCCCAGCGGGCAATCACCAGCGCGCCGACGATGCCGATCACCGGGTCCAGCCACACCCAGCCCAGGTAGCGGCCGGCCAGCAAGGCGGCGATGGCCAGCACCGAGGTGAAGGCGTCGGCGATCACGTGCACGTAGGCGGACTTGAGGTTGTTGTCATGGGCATGGTGGTCGTGGTGATGGTCATCATGATCATGGTCGTGATGGCCGTGGCTGTGGCCATGCCCCAGCAGCAGGGCGCTGGCGACGTTCACCAGCAGGCCGACAATGGCGATCAGGGTGGCGGTGCCGAACTGCACGTCCGCCGGGTGCAACAGGCGCTGCACCGACTCGATCGCCACGCCCAGCGACACCAGCCCCAGGATCAGCGCCGAGGCGAAGCCGCCCAGGTCGCCGACCTTGCCGGTGCCGAAGCTGAAGCGGGCGTTCTGCGCGTGGCGTTGGGCGTAGGCATAGGCCGCCGCGGTAATGCCCAGCGCCACCGCGTGGGTGGCCATGTGAAAGCCGTCGGCCAGCAGCGCCATGGAGCCGGTGAAATAGCCGGCGGCGATCTCGCCGACCATCATCACCACTGTCAGCACCACCACCCACAGGGTTCGGCGGGCGTTCTCGGCGTGGGCCGAGCCCAGGAACACGTGGCTGTGACCGTGCAGGGCGGCGCTCATTTGGAGTACCGGCGGATGGCTTCCAGCAGCTCTTCCACGCCCTGGTTGCGCTGGGCGTCGGTGAGGGCCGGGTTGGCGACGTGTTCGCGGGCGTGGTCTTCGATGATCTCGTCCATCAAGCCGTTGATGGCGCCGCGGGTGGCGGCTACCAGGTGCAGGGTCTTGGCGCAGTCGTGGTCGCCCTCCAGGGCGCGCTCGATGGCCTGGATCTGCCCGGCGATGCGCTTGACGCGCTTGAGCAGGTCGTCGCGGTTGGAAGCAATGTGGCCCATGGGAGGTACCTGAAATGTGAATGCGCGCAGTATAGGTATACCCCCTATAGCTATGCAAGGGGCGTCGGTCGTGCTTGCGGCGGGCCGGGTATGCGGGCAGCATCGGCCGGGTAACCAAGGAGAAGCCATGCTCATCGTCTTCAGCGGCCTGCCCGCCACCGGCAAGACCACCCTGGCCAAGGCCCTTGCCCGGCACATGGGCGCGCTGTATGTGCGCCTCGACAGCATCGAACAGGCGCTGCGCAACGCCGGCTGCGAGGTGGGGGCCAATGGCTATCGGGTGGCCAATGCCGTGGCGCTGGGCAACCTGCAGTTGGGCAACCGGGTGGTGGTGGACTGCGTCAACCCCGTGGCCGAGAGCCGCCAGGCGTGGCACGACGTGGCGGTGACCGCCGGGGTGGCGCTGCTGGATGTGCAGGTGGTGTGTTCGGACCTTGCCGAGCACCAGCGCCGCGCCCAGTCTCGCAGCGTCGATGTGCCCGGCCTGGTGCCGCCCAGCTGGGCCTCGGTGCTGGCCCACGAGTACGAGCCCTGGCTGCCCGCGCCGTTCACCGTCGATACCGCCCGGCTCTCGGTTGCCGAAGCGTTGGCCATGATCCACCAGCAATTGTCGACCCCCACCCCGTAGCAGCGGCCGCAGGCCGCGTCCCGGGCGCTGAGGTGTACCTGATGCGCCGCGGGTGGAGGACGCCGCCTGCGGCGGCTGCTACGGGGGTGGCAGGGCCTCGTCGATGATTTCTATCCAGTACCGCACCGGGGTGCGGCCGGCGCCGTCGAGGTGGGTCTGGCAGCCGATGTTGGCGGTGACGATGACGTCCGGTTGGCCACTTTCCAGCGCGCCCAGGCGGTTGTCGCGCAGCTGCCGGGCCAGCGCCGGCTGGGTCAGCGAATAGGTGCCCGCCGAGCCGCAGCACAGGTGGCCGTCGGGCACCGCGCTGAGGCTGAAGCCCAGGCGCGTCAGCACGCCTTCCACGGCGCCACCCAGTTTTTGCGCATGTTGCAGGGTGCAGGGGCAGTGGAAGGCCAGGCTCAGCTCGCCGTGCACGTTCAATGCATCCAGCGGTTCGTCGCGCAGCACCTCGACCAAATCCCGGGCCAGGGCGCTGACGCGGCGGGCCTTGTCGGCGTAATGCGCATCGTCCTTGAGCAGCACGCCGTATTCCTTGACGAAGGCGCCGCAGCCGCTGGCCGTCTGCACGATGGCTTCGACGCCGGCCTGCACCGCCGGCCACCAGGCGTCGATGTTGCGCCGGGCGCGGTCCAGGCCGCGGTGCTGGGCGTTGCCGTGGAAGTCCACGGCGCCGCAGCAGCCGGCGTGGGGTGTTGGCAGCAGGCTGATGCCCAGGCGGTCGAGCACCCGCGCGGTGGCGGCGTTGGTGTTGGGCGAGAAACCCGGCTGCACGCAGCCTTCCAGGATCAGCATGCGCCGTGGGTGGCGGATGGGCGGGCGCACCCCGGCCGGCCGAGCCTGGCGCGGCAGCTTGGCCTGCAGGCCGCCGGGCAGCCACGGCCGCAGCACCTGGCCGGCGCGGGTCAGCGCAGTGAACAGCGCCGGGTGCGGCACCACCGCGCGCAGGCCGCCGCGCAGCAGGCGTTCGCCCAGGGGGCGCGGCACCTGCTGCTCGATGAAGTCGCGGCCGATGTCCAGCAGGGTGTGGTACTCCACGCCCGAGGGGCAAGTGCTCTCGCAGTTGCGGCAGCTCAGGCAGCGGTCCAGGTGGGTCTGGGTGGCGGCGGTAATGGGCGCGCCTTCGAGCATTTCCTTCATCAGGTAGATGCGCCCGCGCGGGCCGTCCAGTTCGTCGCCCAGCAGCTGGTAGGTGGGGCAGGTGGCGTTGCAGAAGCCGCAGTGCACGCAGCTGCGCAGCACCTTTTCCGCTTCGGCGGCGCGCGGCAGCTGGCGCGCCTGTTCGCTGAGGTGGGTTTGCATGTCAGAGCTCCGGGTACAGGCCGCCAGGGTTGAAAATGCCGTGGGGGTCGAGCTGCGCCTTGAGCTGCTGGTGGTAGCGCAACAGGGCCGGGGCCAGCGGCTGGAACGGTGTGTCGCAGGCACCGCTGCTGAAGCAGCTGGCGTGGCCGCCCAGGGCGCTGGCCGCCGCGCGAATCTGCCCGGCCTCGGCGTCGGATTTCAGCCAGCGCTGGGTGCCGGCCCAATCGAGCAGCTGCGTGCCCGGCAGCTCCAGCAGGCCGACGTTGAACGGCAGCGACAGCCGCCACAGCGGTCGTGGGTCACGGAAAAATGGCAGCCGCTGCTCGCGCAGGTCCACCCAGAATTGCGCGTCGGCGGCGCGGCAACCCAGCCGTTCGCGGGCCGCCGCCACCGAGCCTTCGCCGCCCTCCAGGCGCAGGTGCAGCACCTCGTCGTGGTAGCAGGCGCCGCTGATGGGCAGCGCCTGCTGGCCCCACTCGGTCAGCCGGCGCAGGGCTTCGGCGGGCCCCAGGTCGAGGGTCAGGCTGGCGCTGCAGCGCGGGCTGGGCAGCACCTTCAGTGACACTTCGGTGAGCAGCCCCAGGCTGCCGAAACTGCCGGCCAGCAGGCGCGACAAGTCGTAGCCGGCGACGTTTTTCATGACTTCGCCGCCAAAGCGCAGGTGCTTGCCGGTGCCAGTGATCACCCGCGTGCCGAGGACGAAATCACGCACCCCGCCGCTCCACGGCCGCCGTGGCCCGGCGAGGCCGGCAGCGACCATGCCGCCCACCGTGGCCTGGCCGTCGAAGTCCGGCGGTTCGCAGGGCAGCATCTGCCCGGCCTCCGCCAGCGCGGCGTTGAGTTCGCGCAGCGGCGTGCCGGCGCGCACGCTGACCACCAGTTCGGTGGGGTCGTAGCTGACAATGCCCCGGTGCCCGCGGGTGTCCAGCGGGGTGCCCGGGGTGGGGCGGCCCAGGAACGCCTTGCTTTCGCCACCGCGGATGCGCAGCGGCGTGGCGCTGGCGATGGCCTGGTGTACGGCGTCCAGCAACGTGTCCAGGCTCATCAGAAGCGCTCCAGTTCAGGGAACGGCAACTGGCCGTGGTGGATGTGCATGGCGCCGAACTCGGCGCAGCGGTGCAGGGTGGGGATGTTCTTGCCGGGGTTGAGCAGGCCGCTGGGGTCGAAGGCGGCCTTGATGGCGTGAAACACGGTGAGTTCGTCGGCGTTGAACTGGGCGCACATCTGGTTGATTTTCTCGCGGCCCACGCCGTGTTCGCCGGTGATGCTGCCGCCCACCGCCACGCACATCTCCAGGATCCTGCCGCCCAGGGCCTCGGCGCGTTCCAGCTCGCCGGGCTGGTTGGCGTCGAACAGAATCAGCGGGTGCATGTTGCCGTCGCCGGCGTGGAAGACGTTGGCCACGCGCAGCTGGTACTCGGCCGCCAGCGCGGCGATGCCCTTGAGCACGGCGGGCAGCTCGCGCCGCGGGATGGTGCCGTCCATGCAGTAGTAGTCCGGCGACAGCCGCCCCACGGCGGGGAAGGCGTTTTTGCGCCCGGCCCAGAAGCGCACGCGCTCGGCCTCGTCCAGGGCCTGGCGTACTTCGGTGGCGCCGGCCGCTTCCAGCAGCTGGCGCACGCGCGCGCAGTCCTCGTGCACGTCGGCTTCGACGCCGTCCAGTTCGCACAGCAGGATCGCCTCGGCGTCCACCGGGTAGCCGGCGTGGATGAAGTCCTCGGCGGCGCGGATGGCCAGGTTGTCCATCATCTCCAGGCCGCCGGGGATGATGCCGGCGGCGATGATATCGGCCACGGCGCGCCCGGCGTTTTCCACCGAGTCGAAGGCGGCCAGCAGCACCTTGGCCACCTGGGGTTTGGGCAGCAGGCGCACGGTGACCTCGGTGACCACGCCGAGCATGCCTTCGGAGCCGGTGAACAGCGCCAGCAGGTCGAAGCCGGGGCTGTCCAGGGCGTCGCTGCCCAGGGTCAGGGGCTCGCCTTCCACGGTCAGCACCTCGAGCTTGACCAGGTTGTGCACGGTCAGGCCGTACTTGAGGCAGTGCACGCCGCCGGCGTTTTCGGCGACGTTGCCGCCGATGGAACAGGCGATCTGCGACGATGGGTCCGGCGCGTAGTACAGGCCATGAGGCGCCGCAGCCTGGGAGATGGCCAGGTTGCGCACCCCCGGCTGCACCCGGGCGGTGCGTGCCTGCGGGTCGATGTGGAGGATCTGGTTGAAGCGCGCCAGCACCAGCAGCACGCCCTGGGCCAGGGGCAGCGCGCCTCCTGACAGGCCGGTGCCGGCGCCACGGGGCACCACCGGCACGTGGCGCTGGTGGCAGATGCGCAGGATAGTCTGTACCTCCTCAAGGTGGCGGGGCAGGGCCACCAGCAGCGGCGTGGTGCGGTAGGCCGAGAGGCCGTCGCATTCGTAAGGCTTGAGGTCTTCGCTGCGGTACAGCAGGTCGAGGTCGGGCAGGGCGCCGATCAGCGCGTTGATCAGGCCCTGCTTGTCGACCTGCGGCAGGGCACCGTCCAGGCGCTCGTCGTGGAGGATGTTCATGGCCGGGCATCTTGTTGTTGTGATGCCAGTAGCGTAGCAGTTGCGCGTTGTGGGAGCTGGCTTGCCAGCGAGCTGTTGGGCCTTCAACAGCTCGCTGGCAAGCCAGCTCCCACAAGGGTCAGCGTTTTTTCTTGAAGAACTTGTTGATGTAGTAGCCCGGGCTCACCAGGTCCTTGGGGCGGGGCTTGTAGTGGGTCTTGTGGCGCTGGTTGGGGTCGGCCTCGGGCAGGTCGGCGGTGTAGTAGTACAGGGCGATGGAGCGCCGCGAGCGGTCCGGCGGGCAGGTCAGCGGCTCGGGGTGGCCGTGGTTGCTGTCGGGGTCGGTGTTGAAGATCACGCAGCGGTTGTACACCGGCAACACCTTCTTCAGGCAGGTGCGCATGGGTTTGTCCCACAGCTCCAGGTGGCCACCGTAGGCCTCTTCCCACTCGGGGTTGAGGTAGATGATGGCGTTGATGCGCCGCTGCACCTTGAGCTTCTTGTTCAGGCGGAAGTCCGAGTGCACGCCCAGGAAGCCGCCGGCCTTGGTCTCGTGCAGGCCGCCGCCGACGAAGTACGGGTCGGGGATCAGCCCTTCGATGCCGGTCATCTGTTCGAGGAAGCTGAGCATGGGCGCCGAGTTGAACACCGCGAACACCGAGCGCAGGTACGGCGGGCATTCGTTGGGGCTGATCTGGCGCTTGAGCTGGCCCTTGTAGCCGCGCTCGTACAGGGTCTCGTTGGCGGTGGCCTCCACGGGGAAGGTCTCGCAGATGCGCTGGATCAGGTCCTGGGGCAGGAAGTCGTCGAGCACGATGTGCGCGAACGGCGTGGCTGCGCGGTAGTCATCCGCCAGCGCCTGGCCCAGCCGGGTCGCGGCTTCCAGGTTGAAATCCAGCTCCGGCACGGCGGTGATGGGCAACGTGTGCATTGCAACTCCTTGAATAGGTGACAGGGTTCAGCCGTGCCAGCAGCGGTACCAGCCGTCGTGCTCGCTGACCTGCAATTGGGTCTGGTACAGGTTCGACAGCTGCTCGCTGGTCAGCACCTGGGCCTTGGGCCCGTCGGCGATGATGCGCCCCTGGCTGATCAGCACCACGCGCTCGATCTCGGGGATGATCTCGTCGATGTGGTGGGTGGTGATGATCATCGCCCGGTCGTCGTGGCAGAACTCGCGCATCAGGCTCAGCAGGCTGAGGCTGGCGCCCATGTCCAGGCCGGCGGTGGGTTCGTCGAGGATCAAGGCGCGCGGGTTGTGCACCAGGGCGCGGGCCAGCAGCAGGCGGCGTTTCTGCCCGGTAGACAGGCGCTGGAACATGCGCTGTTCGTCGATCTGCATGCCCAGCTGGCCCAGCAGTTCGCGGGCGTGGGCGATTTGCTCGGCATTGGGTTGCAGGTGGGCGTGGCTGCCCATCGCGCCGAAGAAGCCGGAAATCACCACGTCCAGCGCCGAGGTGTAGGGCGTGTAGTCTTCCTGCATGTCCTGGGACACGAAGCCGATCTTGGCGCGCAGGTCCCACAGGTTGAAGGTCTCGTGACCGAACAGGCGCAGGAAGCTGCCAGGGCGCTCCACCGGGTAGATCTCGCGGTTGATCAGCTTGAGCAGCGTGCTCTTGCCGGCGCCGTTGGGGCCCAGGATGGCCACACGCTCGCGGTCGCCGATGTGCAGCGACAGCTGGTCGAAGACGCGGTTTTCCTGTTGGTAGGCGGTGACCTGGTTCAGTTCGATCATGACAAGCCTTAGCGAGGGGCGGGGGCGTCATTGAAGCAATCACGCCGCCTTATTGCAACGGGGGCTAGCGGTAGCCCTGGGCCTGCAGGTCGAACAGCTGCGCATAGCGCCCACCGGCGGCCATCAGCTGCGGGTGGTTGCCTTCTTCCAGCACCCGGCCCTGGTCCAGCACCACGATGTGGTCGGCGCTGCGTACGCTGGAGAAACGGTGCGAGATCAGCAGCGTCATGCGCCCGCGCGCGTACTCGCGAAAATGCTCGAACACCGCCGCCTCGGCGCCGGCATCCAGGGCGGCGGTGGGTTCGTCGAGAATCAGGATATCGGCGTCGCGGCGCATGTAGGCGCGCGACAGCGCGACCTTCTGCCATTGCCCGCCCGACAACTCCTGGCCGCCAACGAACCAGCGGCCCAGCTGGGTGGCATAGCCATGCTGCAGTTGTTCGATGAAGTCAGCCGCGATGCCCTGCGCCGCGGCATCACGCCAGCGGCCCTGGTCACCGAAGGCGCGCACGTCGCCCACGCCCAGGTTCTCGCCCACGGTCATCTGGTAGCGGATGTAGTCCTGGAAAATCACCCCGATGCGCTGGTGCAGGGCGTGTTCGTCCCAGTCCTGCAGGTCGCTGCCGTCCAGCAGGATACGGCCGTGGTCCGGGGTGTAGAGGCGGGTGAGCAGCTTGATCAGGGTAGTCTTGCCCGAGCCGTTCTCGCCCACCAGCGCCAGGCTGCGGCCCGGCGCCAGGTGCAGGTTGATGCCGCTGAGCGTATCGCGGCTGGCGCCGGGGTAGCGGAAGCCCAGCTGTTCGCAGCGCAGGCCGTCGCCGGGCTTTATGCCGTGGGTGAGGGTGCCGCGCGCGGGGGTAACCGGGTGGCCCAGGTATTCGTACAGGTCGGACAGGTACAGGCCGTCCTCGTACAGGCCGGCGATGGCGCCCAGGCTGGCGCTGATGGCGCTTTGACCCTGCTTGAACAGCACCAGGTACATGGTCATCTGGCCCAGGGTGGTCTGGCCGTTGACCGTGTCCAGCACCACCCAGGCGTAGGCCAGGTAGAACGCCGCGGTGCCCAGCAGGCCCAGGGCGAAGCCCCAGCCGTCGCGGCGCAGGGTCAGGCGGCGGTCCTCGGCGTACAGGCGGGTGAAGTTGTCGCGGTAGCGTTGCAGTAGCAGCGGCGCCAGGCCGAACAGCTTGACCTCCTTGGTGTGCGCCTCCTGGGACAGCAGCGCCTCCAGGTAGCCTTGCTGGCGGGTTTCGGGCGCGCGGCGCTTGAACAGGCGGAAGGCGTCGCCGGAAAAATGCGCCTCGGCAAAGAACACCGGCAGCGCGCCCAGCACCAGGATCGCCAGCGCCCAGGGCGAGAAGTGCACCAGCAGCACCGCGAAGCTGATCAGCGAGATCAGGTTCTGCACCAGTCCCAGGCCCTTGGTCACCAGGCCCAGCGGCCGCGTGGAGGCGTCGCGGCGCACGCGCACCAGCTTGTCGTAGAAGGCCGAGTCCTCGAACTGCAGCAGCGACAGGGTCTGGGCCTTTTCCAGAATCAGCAGGTTGACCTTCTGCCCCAGTTGCACCCGCAGCAGCGCCTGCTGCACCGACAGCCCACGCTGCGCCGCCGCCAGCAGGCCAAGCACGCCGGCCTCGGCCAGCACATAACGCAGCACCGGCCACAGCGGCGCCTGGCCGCTGCTGGCGTGCAACTGCATGGCCGCCAGCACGGCATCGACGATGCGCTGGCCGATCCACGCCGCCAGCGCCGGCAGCATGCCCGCCGCCAGCGTGGCCAGCACCAGCCCGGCAAACAGCGGGCGCGAAGTGCTCCACACCAGCGCTACGGCGCGGCGGGCCTGATCAAGAAAAGCGGTGAAGCGAGCAACCACAGGCATGCCAGAAACGGTTCCCAGGAGAAAAACGCGCCCCACTGTAGCAGCGGCCCTTAGGCCGCGTCACGGCACACCGCGGTGTGCCAGGCTTTGACGCGGCCTGACGGCCGCTGCTACGGGGGAGATCGGCGGCGGTGCAGCAGGGCCAGTATGCCCAGCAGCTGGATCACGGCGATCGCCCCCAGCACCTTCCATCCCGTGGCGCCCAGCCCGTGAAGGCCCCGGATTATCGCTGGTAACAATTCGCGCCTAGGTCCAGTCAGGCCACGGCGGTTACCATGTCGACCCTCAGTTGTTTCGATTCGAGGCGGCAGAATGTGGGAAGCAGGGAAGCTATGGGAGTTGACGGATAAAGTAGGGACGGTGCTTACCATCGTCAGTTTTTTCCTGACAGTGGGCATCTTGTTGTGTGCGGAGTCGATAAGCAGCAGTTTGAAAAACAAGGTCAGGGTACCTGAAGCGATTTTCGAACTCTCGGGGCTCATGACGGACATGCGCGCGGTACTAAGCGCTGCACACCATCGTCAGGACGACCGGTTATCTATGGTGGAAGAAAAATCGGTATCACACGTTCTCATCATCCCGCGCCTGGGATGTTCATAACAAGTTGCAGGGCTTTTCGGTTCACCTCAAAACCCTTGTAAAAGATCGATCGGCGGGTGGGATATGAGAGACAGGTTGGCAGGCAATTTGATCCTGAAGCTTATTGAGGAAACTTCACGTCGTTCGATCGCGTGGTCCATTGACGACGTACCGGCGTGGTTTGGGGGAGACTCGGATGAGGTGATCAACCTGTTTCTCGTTACCTCCTACCGCGACCAACGCATAGCGGTCTATGAGGCCAGGTTCAGGCATTTTATCGATGAACAGAACTTCAGCTGGCTCTCCACCGTGCGCATCGCCCTGCTGGATAACGGTGGACGCCTCTTGTGGCGTTATGAGGGCGATGACAAGGAGTTGCAGGAGCTGTTCCAGGATGCTCGTAGGTCGCTCGCTGAGGTTGACGCTTTCCTGAAACAGTTTCGTACGCTTTAAACGTGAAGGCCTGGTTTGCCAGGCCTTCACTTCACATCGTGCAAGGCCCGCCTGTGCGGACGGTGGGGTGGGTTTTTTTCTACTCCCCACCCTTCATCCGCCGCGCCACCAGGTACAGCCCCAACCCCACCAACGCCGTCGCCGCGCCGATGTAGCCGGTGCTGGTCCAGCCCAGCCCTGCGGTAATGGCCATGCCGCCCAGCCATGGGCCCAGGGCGTTGGCCAGGTTGAAGGCAGCGTGGTTGGAGGCCGCCGCAAGGCTCGGGGCCTCGTGGGCGATGTCCATCAGGCGGATCTGCAGCGGCGACGCCAGGGCCACCATGGTGCCCACCAGGCCGATGCCCAGCATCACCCCGGCCAGGGAGCCGGCGGCGACGGGGAACAACAGCAGCACGGCCATCGACCACACCAGCAGCAGCCCCACGGCGCGGAAGCCCAGGCGATCGAACAGCTTGCCGCCGGCAATGTTGCCGATGATGCCGCCCACGCCGAACGCCGCCAGGCCGAAGGGGATCCATTCCGGCTTCACGCGGGTGACGTCGAGCATGGTCGGCGCCAGGTAGCTGAACACGCAGAACATGCCGGCGAAACCGATGGCACCGATGCTCAGGGCCATCCAGATCTGCGGCTGCTTGAACGCGCGCATTTCCTTGCGCGGGTCGCTGCGCGGCTCGTCATGGCGGTCCGGCACGAAGCGCCAGATCAGGGCGATGGTGGTGATGGCAATGGCGCCCACCAGGGCGAACGCCGAGCGCCAGCCGAAGAACTGTCCCAGGAAGGTGGCGATGGGGTTGCCCAGCAGCATGGCCAGGGTCAGGCCCATCATCACCCGCGCCACAGCGCCGGCGCGCTTGTTGGCCGGCACCATGCTCGACGCCACCACCGCGGCAATGCCGAAATAGGCACCGTGGGGCAGGCCGCTGATAAAGCGGAACGCCACCAGGCTGGCGAACGTGGGGGTGAAGGCCGTGGCCAGGTTGCCGACGGCGTACAACACCATCAGCAGCATCAGCAGGTGCTTGCGCAACAGCTTGGCGCCAAGGATCGCCAGCAGCGGCGCGCCCACCATTACGCCCAGAGCGTAGGCGCTGATGGCGTGGCCCACCTGCGGTTCACTCAGGTGCAGGTTGGTGGCGATGTCGGGCA
This sequence comes from Pseudomonas imperatae, assembly GCF_057128625.1. Lineage (NCBI taxonomy): Bacteria > Pseudomonadati > Pseudomonadota > Gammaproteobacteria > Pseudomonadales > Pseudomonadaceae > Pseudomonas > Pseudomonas imperatae. The sequence continues at coordinate 13,768 of NZ_JBSKHP010000030.1, forward strand.
TCAGGCCCATGATGGCGAACTCGCCGGTGCCGATGGCGAAACTGCCCACCGCCATGGCGGCTTCCATTTTGGCGGCGGCGCGCGCGGGCAGCACAAGCCCCGGTGATTGCTGGATGGTCATGCGTCGCTCCGTTCTTCAGGGCTGGCAACAGGGAAAACCGCCAATGATAGCGAAATGGTTTCAGCAGCGTCTAGAACGGGGTTTCACGCTGGAGTTCCACGCGCAGCGGCCGCTCGCAGGATCAGGCAAGCATTCAACCGGATTGCTCTAACGGTGCACCGGCACCAACGTTGAACATGGGGGCGAGCGCTGGCCACCGCCAGCCACTATCCATGGAACCCTGTTATGCCAGTACACGCCTACGGCGCCCACGCGGGCGACAAGCCGCTTGAACCCCTGCAAATCCACCGTCGCGAGCCTGGCGCTCACGACGTCGCCATCGACATCGCCTTCTGCGGCGTCTGCCATTCGGACCTGCACCAGGCCCGCGCGGAGTGGGAAGGCACCCAATTCCCTTGCGTGCCCGGCCACGAGATCGTCGGCCGCGTGCGCGCCGTGGGCGGCCACGTCAGCGGCTTCAAGGTCGGTGACCTGGTGGGCGTCGGCTGCCTGGTGGACAGCTGCCGCCACTGCCAGGACTGTGAGGAGGGCCTGGAAAACTACTGCGACGGCATGATCGGCACCTACAACTTCCCCACCCCCGACGCGCCGGGCTGGACCCTGGGCGGTTACTCCGAAAGCATCGTAGTGCATGAGCGCTACGTGCTGCACGTGCGCCACCCGGCCAGCCAACTGGCCGCCGTCGCGCCGCTGCTGTGCGCCGGCATCACCACCTATTCGCCGCTGCGCCACTGGCAGGCCGGCCCTGGCAAGAAGGTCGGCATCGTCGGTATTGGCGGCCTGGGTCACATGGGCATCAAGCTGGCCCACGCCATGGGCGCCCACGTGGTGGCCTTCACCACGTCCGAGTCCAAGCGCGAGGCTGCCAAGGTCCTGGGCGCCGACGAAGTAGTGGTGTCGCGCGACGCCGCGCAGATGGCCGCCCACGCCAAGAGCTTCGACCTGATCATCAACACCGTGGCCGCGCCACACGATCTCGACGCCTTCCTGGTGCTGCTCAAGCGTGACGGCGCCATGACCCTGGTGGGCGCCCCGGCCTCGCCGCATGCCTCGCCCAACGTGTTCAACATGATCATGAAGCGCCGCACCCTGGCCGGCTCGATGATCGGCGGTATTCCCGAGACCCAGGAGATGCTCGATTTCTGCGCCGAGCACGGCATCACCGCCGACATCGAACTGATCCGCGCCGACGAGATCAACCAGGCCTACGAGCGCATGCTCAAGGGCGATGTGAAGTACCGTTTCGTCATCGACAGCGCGACATTGAATCCAGAGGCCTGATGGAGGAGTAGCGGCGGCCGGGACGCGACCTGGCGGCCGCTGCTACGGGGGCGGCGGTGTGTGGCGGCGGCAGCGCTCCGAGCAGTAGCGGACCTCGTCCCAGCAGCGCGCCCATTTCTTGCGCCAGCTGAACGGCCGCCCGCAGACCAAGCAGGTCTTGACCGGGAGTTCGCTTTTTTTCAACGGCTTCTCCTTGATGGGGCTTGCGGGGGCTGCGTGCGGAACCTGAATGGCAAGCCATTGGTTTCACTGGGGAGTTATGATCTGCACTCATCCATTGCCGCAGCATCCACAATGATACTTGACGGACCCAAGACCCTGAAGGATCCGGACCACAAGGCCACGCGCCTGAGCCAGATTCACGCAAGCCATGTCACCACGCTGAATGCGTTCGTTCAGGAGCTTCGGGACGAAGCCGGGCCTGATGCCCACATTCCCTACTTCGACCCGTGGGATGCAGGCATTGCGGCCCAGGTGCTGTTCCTGCTTGAGGCACCTGGCGCCAAGGCGGTCGCCTCGGGCTTCATCTCCCGCAACAACCCGGATGAAACCGCAAAAAACATCTTTGAGCTTAGTGCTGTTGCCGGCCTTGAGCGCAAGCAGACGGTGCTCTGGAACGTGGTGCCCTGGTATATCGGTAGCGGCACAAGAATTCGCCCTGCTACGCCGAAAGATCTTGTAGCAGGGCTTCGACCATTGCCGCGTTTACTGGCCTTGCTGCCAGTGCTGCGAGCTGTCGTATTGCTGGGCAGGAAAGCGGAGAAGGCGGCGGCGTTGATCGCTACGGTCCGGCCTGATCTTAAAGTGTTCAGCTGCGGCCATCCAAGCCCCTTGTACGTGAACCGACGCTTAGGCAACCGCGAGAAAATCCTGGCTACCCTGCATCAGGTCCACACCTATGTTTGCGCTGCGTTAGTCGAGAGCAATGGGAGTGTTCGCTGATGGTGGCAGTTCCCTCGTAGAAATCGCGTCGTCTGCATCGCGACTAAAGTCGGCTCCTACCACGGACGGTGTAGGAGCCGACTTTAGTCGCGATGACGTCAGTGCGAGCGTCGCCAGGCTACGGGTTCAGCCTCAGCCAGGAATTGACCTTGCCGGTGTTCGGGTCGACGAACCAGTAGGCGCCTTCGGCCATTTTCACCTGGCTGCATTCGGTGGGGTAGTCCTTCATGATCAGGCACACGGTGCCGTTGTTCAGCGTCCATTTTTCGGCCACGGGTTGCTCGGTGCTCATGCTGAACACGTCGGTGCCATCGGCGGCGAAGGCCAGCGAGTAGGGGTAGCCCATGCGGGTGGTGCCATAGAATTTTTTGCCTACCAGGGTATCGCGCACCTGCCCATCGTTGAGGGTCACCGCACCCGGCGGCACGGGGGGCGGTTCGTGGTTGGAGGTGCTGGCGCAACCGGCCAGCAGGGCAAGCAGTGAGGCGGCGGCGAGAGTCCTGTTGTTCATGGCACACCCTCTTCGATAGCCCGAAAACCATTTTTTCGGGACAAATCAAAGCCTAGATGAGCCCGTGCACATCTGGGATCCATTGCGCCGAACGGTTGACGCCGCGTTATTGCGGCGCCAGCGAGTAGTGGTAATGCACTGCACCGGTCTGCGGGTCCACCAGCCAATAGTCATCCTTGTCCTGCAGCAGGCGGTAGCGTTCCACCGGCTGGTTGGGCGAGGTGAAGGTGATCACCCCGTCCTGTACGGTCCAGTGTTCGGTGACCGGGGTGTCGCCGCCCATCTGGAAGATCTCCGTGCCATCGCCGCGGAAGCTCAACGAGTACGGGCGCCCGGAGGTGCCGATGTTGGTCAGCTTGTTGCCGATCAGGGTCTGGCGCACTTGCGCGTCAGTCAGCGGCGTGGCGGCAGCGGAGACAGGTTTGATGGGCGGTTGCCCGGGGCCGGCGCAGGCCGTCAGCAGCACCAGGGCGAGGAGGGGGAGCGGGTAAATACGTGCCATGACACACCTCGAACACGCGACAGGGCGAGAGATTCAGCGTAGCCGGTTTCCACGCGGCGTCCGACGTTTGTGGGATTATATCCAGCATATTGACGAATAAATCCATCATGATGGATAATGTGGTGACACCATCGTTACGGCCTTCCGCATGGACATCAACACCCGCATCGCCACCCGTATCAGCACCCTGCGCAAATCCTTGCACCTGTCGCTAGAAGCCCTGGCGGAAAAAAGCGCCGTCAGCCGCTCGATGATTTCCCTCATTGAGCGCGGCCAGAGCAGCCCTACCGCCGTGGTCCTGGAAAAGCTCGCCACCGCCTTGGGCGTCCCGCTTTCAGCCTTGTTCGAAGCACCTGCCGAAGAGGCAGGGCAACTGCTGCGCGCCGCCGACCAACTGCAATGGCGCGACCCGCAATCAGGCTACATCCGCCGCAACGTCTCGCCCAGCGGCGCGCAGTCGCCCATCCAGCTGGTGGAAGTGGAGTTTCCGGCCGGCGCGTCGGTGGCCTATGAAACCTCCACCCGTGACGTGCGGGTGGACCAGCAAGTGTGGCTGCTGGCCGGGCGCATGGATATCCAGGTGGGCGAGCAGCTGTACCAGCTTGAAACCGGCGACTGCCTGGCGTTTCCGCTGGACAAGCCGACCCGTTTTCACAACCCCCACGGCGAGCCGGCGCGCTACGCCGTGATCATCGTCACTGACAGCCGCCGCTAAGGACAGCCCCATGCACATCAAACGCCTCACCCATCTCGACGACGCCGCCTGCGCGCAGCTCGCCGACATCCTCATTGACTGCGTCGAAGGCGGCGCCTCGGTGAGCTTCATGTTGCCCTTGTCGCAGGCGCGTGCCGAGGCGTTCTGGCAGGGCCTGCGCGCCAGCGTCGAAGCGGGCGAGCGGGCCTTGCTGGTGGCTGAGGACGCAGGCGGGCAGCTGCTGGGCACGGTGCAGGTGGTGCTGGCCCAGCCGGAGAACCAGCCGCACCGCGCCGACATCGCCAAGCTGCTGGTGCACCGCCGTGGCCGCCGGCTGGGCGTGGGGCAGGCGCTGATGGAGGCGGCGGAGCGTGCAGCCATCGACGAAGGCAAGAGCGTCCTGGTCCTGGACACCGCCTCCGGCGGCGACGCCGAGCGCCTGTACCAACGGCTGGGCTGGCAGGTGACCGGGCAGGTGCCAGCCTACGCCCTGTGGCCGGCGGGCGGCCTGTGCGCCACCACGATCTTCCACAAACGGGTGGGCGGCTGCTACGGGTGATCGTGGCGGTGGTGGATATCGGGGAAGTGCGCGTGGCTGTGGCGCAGCGGCTGATGCTGGTGCGGGTGCACATGGGGCTCGATGCCGTCCCAGGCGAAATCATGGCTGTGTTGGTGGTGCTCGTCATGCACGTGGGGGTGGGTATGGGCCATCGGCTCGTGCTGGTGTTCGTGGGCGTGGTGTTCGGTGAGGTGAATCCACACGCCCACGGCCATCAGCGCCGCCGCCAGCCAGAAACTGGCAGTGACCGGCTCACCGAGCACCAGCAGGGCGATGGCCGCGCCCAGGAACGGCGCCGTGGAGAAATACGCCCCGGTGCGCGCCGAGCCCAGCCCGCGCAGCGCCAGCACGAACAGCACCAGGCTGACGCCATAGCCCACCAGGCCCACCAGCAAAGTGGGCGCCAGCAACGCCAGGCCCGGTAGTTGCGCGCCCAGCAGCAGCGCCAGGGCGGTGTTCACCGCGCCGGCCACCAGGCCCTTGATGCCGGCCAAAAACAGCGCGTCCGAGGCGGATACCTTGCGCGTCAGGTTGTTGTCGATGGCCCAGCACAGGCACGCCGCCGCCACGCCCAGCGGGCCCAGCAGGCTGTGCAGCTGCAGGCCGGCGCCGGGCCACGCCAGCACCACGCCGCCGGCGACGATCACCGCCATGCCCAGGACGATGCGGCGGTCGGCGTTTTCCTTGAACACCACCCAGGCCAGCAGCGCGGTCAGCACCGACTCCAGGTTCAGCAGCAGCGAGGCGCTGGCCGCCGGGGTGCGCGTCAGCGCCAGCATCAGCGCCACCGGCCCCAGCACCCCGCCAAAGCCGATGGCGCCCAGCAGCCACGGCCACTCGCCGGGCGCCAGGCGTGGGCGCTGCCAGCCCTTGTCGCGCAGCAGCCGCACGGCCAGCAGGCCGACGCCGCTGCCCAGGTACAGCAGGCCAGCCAGCAGCACCGGGTGAATGGACAGGCCGAGGTACTTGGCCAGCGGCGTGCTGGCGCCGAACAGCGCGGCGGCGGCCAGGGCGTAGAGGATGCTGATGTTCATGGCAAAAACCGAAACAGGCGGGACAGGCCCCCATCATACCCGTAGCAGCTGCCGCAGGCTGCGTCCGAGGCGCCGTGATTTTCCCCGGCACAGCGGGGAGAACCCGGACGCCGCCTTCGGCAGCTGCTACAGGGACGCGCGCCCCCCGCCGATCGCGTCGTCTGCATCGCGGCCAAGGCCGGCTCCTACCACGCACGGCGTAGGAGCCGACTTTAGTCGCGATACCGGCAACGCGGTTTCAAGACAGTTGTTTTCACGGCAGGTACGGGAGCAGGCGCTCGGTTTCCTTGCGCACCACTGCGTAGCATTCGCAGCTCAGTTGCTCCAGGCGCGCACGGTCGAGCACCTTGATGTGCCCGCGGCTGTACTCGATCACGCCCAGGCGCTGCAGCTTGCCGGCAGCGTCGGTGACGCCTTCGCGGCGCACGCCGAGCATGTTGGCGATCAGTTCCTGGGTCATGGTCAGTTCGTTGCCCTGCAGGCGGTCCAGGGACAGCAGCAGCCAGCGGCACAATTGCTGGTCGATGGCGTGGTGGCGGTTGCACACGGCGGTCTGCGCCATCTGCGTGATCAGCGCCTGGGTGTAGCGCAGCATCAGCAACAGCATGTCGCCGTGGCGGTTGAACTCGTCTTTCAGCCTTTGCGCCGGCAGGCGCCAGGCATGGCCGGCGCTCTGCACGATGGCGCGGCTGGGGGTGCTTTCGCCGCCCATGAACACCGCCACGCCGACCAGCCCTTCGTTGCCCACCACCGAGATCTCCGCCGAGGCGCCGTTTTCCATCACGTACAGCAGCGAGACAATGGCGTTGGTGGGGAAGTATACGTGCCGCAAGGCATCGCCCGATTCGTACAGCACCTTGCCCAGCGGCAATTCCATCCGCTTCAGGTGCGGGCGCAGGCGCGCCAGCGCCTCGGGGGGCAAGGCGGCAAGGAGGTGGTTCTGGTGGGGCTGGGGAGTGTCTGGCATGAAGACACCATACGCCAGTTTTCAGGCCTCCCCACTGACTCTCTCCTTGCCATCATCGCTCAGCAACACCACGTCTTTCGCCCCGCGCTGCACATTGAACCGATGCACCGTGCCCGCGAAGCGGTATTCCAGGCTGTAGCCCGACCAGTCCGCCGGCAGCAGCGGTTGTAGCCGCAACGTCGTGCCCTCGCGGCGTACCCCCAGCAACGACTCGAGGATCAGCCGGTACATCCACCCTGCAGAGCCGGTGTACCAGGTCCAGCCGCCGCGCCCGGCATGGGGCCCCGGGCCGTAGACGTCGGCGGCCATCACGTAGGGCTCCACCTTGTAGCGGTCGATCAGCGCCGGGCTGCCCTGGCGCACCGGGTTGATCAGGCGCATCAACTCCCAGGCCTTGTCGGTGTCACCCAGCGCGGCGAAGGCCATGCTCGCCCACACGGCGGCGTGGCTGTACTGGCCGCCGTTCTCGCGCACGCCCGGCACGTAGCCTTTGATGTAGCCGGGGTCCAGCTGGCCCTTGTCGAAAGGCGGTGTCAGCAGCTGCACGATGCCGATGTCGCGGTGCACCAGGTTGTGGTCCAACGCTGCCATGGCCTGGCGCCCACGGGCTTGGGGCGCCGCCCCCGACAGCACGGCCCAGCTCTGGGCGATGGAATCGATGCGGCATTCGTCGTTGCTGGCCGAGCCCAGCACCTGGCCATCGTCGAACCAGGCGCGGCGGTACCAGGCGCCGTCCCAGGCATGGGCGTCGAGCTGGGCTTGCAGGGCGGCGGCGCGTTCGCCACAGCGCACGGCGTAGGCGCTGTCGCCGTGGCGCTGGGCCGTCACGGCGAACTGCTGCAGCACGTCAAAGCCGAAGAAGCCCAGCCACACGCTCTCGCCCAGTCCGCGCTCGCCTACCCGGTTCATGCCGTCGTTCCAGTCGCCGCTGCCCATCAGCGGCAAGCCGTGTGCACCGCATTGCAGGCCGTGGTCGAGGGCGCGCTGGCAGTGCTGGTACAGGCTTTCGGGCTGGCCGCAGGTGCCGGGCAGGTCGTAATAGGACTCTTCGTCCGGGGTCAGCAGCCGGCCCTGGGCGTAGTCGACACGCTCGTCCAGCACACCCAGGTCGCCGGTCACCTGCACATAGCGGCTGGTGGCCAGGGGCAGCCACAGCAGGTCATCGGAGCAGCGGGTGCGCACGCCGCGGTCCAGGGGCGGGTGCCACCAGTGCTGCACGTCGCCCTCGTGGAACTGATGGCGGGCGCACAGCAACAGGTGGCTGCGCGCCGCCTCGGGGGTCGCGTGGAGCATCGCCATGCTGTCCTGCAACTGGTCGCGGTAGCCGATGGCGCCGCCTGACTGGTAGAAACCGCTGCGGCCCCAGAAGCGGCTGGCGATGACCTGGTACATCAGCCAGCCGTTGACCAGCACATCCAGGCTGGGGGCCGGCGTCTTCACCTGCACGGCGCCCAGGGTATTGCGCCAGTGGGCGCGCACGTTGTCCAGTTCCACGGCTGCCGCGCGGGCGCCACGGTACTGCTGTACGCGGCGCGTGGCGGCGGTGGCGTCCTGTTCGGCGCCCAGGCGGAAGATCACCTCCTGGCTGGCGCCGGCGGCCAGTTCCAGGCTGACCTGCATCACGGAGCAAGGGTCCAGGCCACCGCCGGTGCGCCCCTGCAAGTGTGAATGGGACAACGCCGCCGGCGCCTGCAGGCTGCCGTTGCGGCCAAGAAATTCGGCCCGGTCGCAGGTAATGCGGCGGCCGGGTTCGTCGGTATCGAGGAAACCCACGCGGTCGCCGAACTCGATCGACCAGGCGTTGCGGGCGAACAGTGCGCCGCTGAACGGGTCGGCTTCGGTCACCACGTGCATGGCCGATTTGCTGCGCAGGTCGCCCAGCACCCACTCCACGTAGCAGGTGGCGGACAAGCGCCGCGCACGACCGCTGGCGTTGCGCACCACCAAGCGAGAAAATTTCACCGGCGCGTCCAGCGCCACGTATACCCACAGTTCGCTGTGCACGCCGTCCTGCTCATGCTCAAAGACGCTGTAGCCGAAACCGTGGCGGGTGCGGTAGCGGCCTGTGCCCGGGCACGGCTGCGGCGTGGGCGACCAGAAGCGGCCGCTGTCTTCGTCGCGCAGGTAAAGGGCTTCGCCGCCGCCGTTGCTGACCGGGTCGTTGTGCCACGGGGTGAGGCGGTACTCGTGGGCGTTCTCGGCCCAGGTGTAGGCGCTGCCCACCTCGGACACCAGGGTGCCGAACTGCGGGTTGGCCAGCACGTTGGCCCAGGGCGCCGGCGTCGGGTGGCCCGGGGTATGGTCGATGATGTATTCGCTACCGTCGCTGCTGAAACCGCCGTAGGCATTGGCCATCACCAGCGTTGGTTGCGGCGCTGGCAATGGCGCCGGCACGGGCATCGCCACCAGGCTGGCATCGAAACGCGGCAACAGCGGATCGCTGCGCCGCCGATGCACCTGCTCCGCCAGGCTGCCCAGGCTGTCGCGCAGCACCAGGCGCGCCACCGCCAGCAGCAGGGTACGGTCCTCGGCCGACAGCTGCTGGGCCGGGCGCACGAAAATGCCGCCGGGGCGGTCCACCAGGCTGGCTTCGCTGCCGGAGGTCACCAGGCCCATGATCAGGTCCTGGAGCACTTGGCGATACCCCGCCTGGCTCTCGTTCCAGATCACCAGGTCGACGGTCAGGCCTTTCTGCCGCCAATAGGCGTGGGCCTGCACCATCTGCCGCACCAGTTCCAGGTTGGCGGCGTCGCCGATCTGCACCAGCACGATGGGCCGGTCGCCGGAAATCGCCTGGCCCCAGAGCCCCGACTGGTTGCGGCGGTTGCTCAGCAGGGTGGCGCTGTCGGCGCGCAGGCCGGCGTTGGCGTAGATCACCGACGCGGCCATGTGCTCGAACAGGTGGGCGTCGGTGCTGGACGCATTGAGCTGGCGCAGCAGCACCTGGCTGTGGGTCCAGGCCAGGTCGAAGACCCGGTCGGCCAGGTGGCGGTCGCGGTATTTGTGGATCAGTTGCACGCAGGCCTCGCGGCTGGCGGCAAGGCCGGTGACCAGGTCCAGGGTGGCGGTCTGGCCCGGGTCCAGGGTAATGCGGCAGCGCACCGCCACAATCGGGTCCAGCACCGGGCCCTGGCTGCCACTCAGCTGCTCCACGCCGGGGTCGAGGGCCGCGGGCGCCATCAACGTGCGGTTGCGGCCGATGAAGCGGGCGCGGTCGGTTTCGTAGGAAATGCTGTCGATGTCGACGCCATGGGCGGCCAGCAAGTGGCAGAGCCACGGCGGCGTTTCAAGTTGGGAGCGTGGCCGGCGGATGCAGACGATGGCCTGAAGCTCGGGCAGTAGCTCGGTCTGCACGAACAGCTTGCTGAACGCCGGGTGCAGGGCGTCCTCCAGGGCCGGGGCCAGCACCACTTCGGCGTAGCTGGTGAGTTCCAGGGTGCGCCGGCTACGGCCGCGGTTGGTCAGGTGCAGGCGCCGCAGCTCGACGTCGTCTTCGGGCGAGACGACGATCTCGGTGTGGCAGTCGACGTGCCGCTCGCGCAGGCGAAACTCGGCCCGCGCGTCGCTGAAGATCGCCTCCTGGCTGTAGGGGGTGTGCAGCGTAGGCTGGTGGCTGGTGGACCAGAACGTGCCGCTGGCGACGTCACGCAGGTAGCAGAATATGCCCAGGTTGTCGTTGACGGCGTCCTCGCGCCAACGGGTCACGGCCACGTCGTCGCAGCGGCTGTAGCCGGCCCCGGCACTGTTGACCATCACGTGGTAGCGGCCGTTGGACAGCAGCTGCACGGCAGGGCGTTGCTGTGCCGGGTCGTTGAACACCCGCAGCACGGCTTCGCCGTGGCGGGTATCGTCGTCGCTGGCGCTGGTGTGGTCGGCCTGCAGGTAGCGCGCGGCGTTTTTCGGCACCCGTTCCTGCAGCAGCAGGGCGCAGGCCTGGAACTGCGGGTCGGACTCGAAGCGGCGCTGCATGGGCCGGTCCAGCAGCACCGAGGTCAGGGCCAGCAGGCTCATGCCCTGGTGGTGGGCCATGAACGAGCGCACCACCGCCTGGCGTTGCCCCGGTGGCAGGCGCGCCTGGGTGTAGTCCACCGCTTCGTACAGGCCCAGGCGGCCGCTCAGGCCCTGCTCATCCAGGCGTTGCAGGTTGCGGCTGGCCGCTTGCGGGTCGACCATCAGCGCCAGCACGCTGGCGTAGGGCGCTACCACGCGGTCCTCGCCCAAGCCGCGCTTGAGCCCCAGCCCCGGCACGCCGAACGCGCGGTACTGGTAATTGAAGGCGGCGTCCTGGGCGTTATAGGCCGACTCGGAGACGCCCCATGGCAGGCCCAGCTGGTTGCCGTATTCAACCTGGCGGGCCACGGCGGCCTGGCAGGTCTGGTCCAGCAGGGTGCCGGCATAGGTGGGCATCACCAGCAGCGGCATCAGGTACTCGAACATCGATCCCGACCATGACAGCAGCACAGGCACGCCGCCATTGCTGGTCAGCAGCCGGCCCAGGGAGAACCAGCTGGCCTGGGGCACCTGGCCCTGGGCGATGGCGACGAAATGGGTGAGGCGCACCTCAGAGGCCAGCAGGTCGTAGTAGGCGCCGTCCAGGCGCCGGTCACTGGCGTTGTAGCCGATGGCGAACAGGTCCCGCGGTGCGTCGTAGAGGAAGCTGAAGTCCATCATCGCCATGGCCGCGATACGGGCAGCCAGGGCGCTGGCCAATCCCGGCAGATCGGCGGGCGGTGCGGTCAGGTCCTGGTGCAGATCCACGCACTGGGCGTGCAACGCCTGGCGCCAGTAGCCGACATCGTCGGTGCTGGTGGGCACCGGCAGGTCCATGCCCCGTTGCAGCAGTTCCAGCAGGGCGGGCTGGGCGCCTTCGTCGGCACGTAGCCAGGCCAGGGTGTCGGTGCGCAGGTCGTCGACCGCCTGCGCTGGCAGGTCGACGGCGGCGCAGGCGGCCAGCAGCACATCGAGGGTGTCCAGCAAACCGTTGGCCACCGGCTTGCCAGCGGGTGGCCCGGCGGCCAGCGCCAGCAGGCCGGGGCGCAGGGTCAGCAGCAGGCCGGCGAGGTTGCCGCTGTCCACGGTGCTCACGTACAGCGGCGCCAAGGGCACCAGCGCCTGGGTGTCGTACCAGTTGTAGAAATGCCCGCGGTAGCGCTCCAGGCCCTCCATGCTGGTCAGCATCAGGTCCAGGCGTTGCAGCAGGCGGCCATGGCCCAGGTAGCCGAAGTCGTGCGCGGCCAGGTGCGCCAGCAGCGCCATGCCCAGGTTGGTGGGCGAGGTGCGGTGGGCCACGTGGGCATAGGGGGGCTCCTGGATATTGTCCGGTACCAGCCAATGGTCGTCGGCGCACACGTATTGGTCGAAGAACGCCCAGGTGCGCCGGGCCAGGGTGCGCAGGAAACGCTGCTCCTCGGCCGAGGGGGCGAACACCGCCACGCTCGAGGGGCGGCTGACCCACCAGGCCAGGGCAGGCCCGGCCAGCCACAGCAACAGGAACGGCATGGCCACCGCCAGGGCCATGGGCCGGGCCAGCAGCACCAGGCCCAGCCCCAGCGCCAGCAGCGGGCAGGCCCACAGCATGCGGTAAAGGCCGCCAAGGTCATTGCTGCGGGTGCGCTCCACGTCCCGGGAGGCGCTCCATTGCAACAGGTGGCGCTTGCTCACCGCCATGCGCCACAAGGTGCGGCCAATGGCATCCAGGCTGAACGCCGCCTCGAACGGCAGCCACGCCAAGGCCAGGGCACTGCGCACGAACTGCAGCCCGGCGCTGCGCAAGGCGGCCGCCAGGTGCTGGCGCCACGACGCGTCGGCGGCCTTGTGCAGCAGCCCCAGCAGGCTGTCCAGCAGCGGTTGTACCAGCAACAGGGCCAGCACCGTCAGGGTCCAGGCCAGCGGTTGGGCACTGCCCAGCCAGCCCCACAACAGCAGCGCCAACACCGCCGTCGGCTCCAGGCTGCGGCGCAGGTTGTCGAAAATCTTCCACCGCGCCAGGGCATTCAGGCCGGTACTGCGCCAATCACCTTCGGCGCCCATCGCCCAGGGCAGCAGCGACGGCAGCAACTGCCAGTCGCCGCGGATCCAGCGGTGGCGGCGCTTGACGTCGGTGCTGTAGCAGGAGGGGTACTGCTCGAACAGTTGCACATCGCTGAGCAGCCCGGAATGGGCGTAGCAGCCCTCGATCAGGTCGTGGCTGAGGATGCGGTTGTCGGGAAAGCGCCCGTGCACCGCCTGTTCAAAGGCGTCCACATCGTAGATGCCCTTGCCGATGAACGAGCCGTTGTCGAACAGGTCCTGGTACACGTCGGAGACCGCACGGGTGTAGGGATCGATACCGGCATCGCTGCCAAACAGGCAGGCGTACAGCGAGCGGGCGGCGCTGGGCAGGCTGATGCCCACGCGCGGTTGCAGGATGGCGTAGCCGGCCACTACCTTGCCAGTGGCGTCCAGGCGCGCGTGGTTGAGCGGGTGCTCCATGGCGCCGACGAACTGCCGCGCGGTGTCGCGGGGCAGTTGCGTGTCGGTGTCCAGGGTGATCACGTAGCGCACCCGGCCCAGGGCCTCGATGGCGCCGACGATCAGCGCAAAGCCGGCACGGTTGCCCTCGCGCAGCAGGGCGTTGAGCTCGGCGAGCTTGCCGCGCTTGCGTTCGGCGCCCATCCACACCTGCTCGGCGGGGTTCCATTGCCGTGGCCGGTGCAGCAGGAAGAAGCGTTCGCCGGACGGCCCCGGGTAGGCCAGGTTAAGTGCCTCGATCAACTGCCTGGCTCGCGCCAACAGCGCCTCATCCCCGGGTTGGCTGGCGGCCGGGGCGTCCATGAAGTCGGTGAGCAGGGCAAAATGCAGGTGTTCGTCGCGGTTGGCGAGGAAGCGTACTTCCAACTCCTCCACTAATGCCTGCACGTCGGCAATGCTGGCGATCAATGTGGGGACCACCACCAGGGTGCGCGCGACGGCGGGAATGCCTTCGCTGAAGTCCAGGCGCGGCAACTGGCAGGGCGGCACGGTGAAGGTCACCAGGCTGTTGACCAGGTTCATGGCCAGGCGGCTGGTCAACAGCAGGGCCGGCAGGGCCAGCAGCAACAGGGCCAGCCCGTCGACACTGGCCAGTAGCGGCCACGCCAACAGCAGCGACAGCAGCGTCACCGGGCCGAGGAAAAACGCCAGCGGCGCCTGGCGCAGCAAGCGTTGGCCGCGTTCGGCCAAGGGCACCTGGGCGTGCAGTTGTTGCTCCAGGGTCGCCAGGCCGTTGCCGATCAGGTAATGGCCGACATGCCCGGCCACGCCGTCAGCCGGGGCCAGGCGGTGCTGGTCTGCCGCCAGGGCCAGCACCGCCATGGCGATGTTGGCCTCGGTGTGCCGGCAGTGCCGTGCCAGGCGTTCGATCACGTGCCGGTAGTGGTCGCGGCTGGCAAAGTCCATGGCCGCATAGACGCCTGCCGGGTCCTCGCGCAGGGTGCGCTCAACCAGGCTCATGCGCTCGACGAATTCGCGCCAGTCGGTGGTCGACAGCGTTCGCAGGCTGGCGACGCTGTTGCTGATCGATACCTGGTCGGCGGCCTGCTGCTGGGCGTCCAGTTGCACCAGGCGCTCGATGGTCTGGCCGGACTCGGCGAGCATCTGCTCCACCCAGGTCAGGGCCTGGATCAGCAGGGCGCTCTGGCCTTGCAGGCGCCGGGTCAGTTCGGCGACGAAGGCGGGCGACATGGGCGGTTCGGAGCGGGCCATGTCGGCCACCGCCAGCACCACGTTGCGTGGGGTGTGCTCGGCGGTGTCGGTCAGGCGGTCGGCCCAGTCGTTGGCCAGGTTGCGGTCGGCCCAGTTGGCCATCACGCGCGAGGCTACCCGGCGCAGGTTCTCGATCAGCGCCAGGCGCAGCATGATGGCAATGCCCCACAGCTCGCCCAGGGTCAAAGCCGTCACCGTCTGGTAGGCGTCGACAAAGCGCACCAGGCTGTCTTCGTCGACCCGGCCATCGCCGTGGGCGATGGTTTCCAGGGCGATGTCGTAGACCCTTGGCAGCCCGGCGCAGGGGCCGTTGCCCAGGCGTGGCAGCTCGCGGCTGTAGCCCTTGGGCAGGTGGCTGCGGGCAATGCGGATGTGTTCCTCCACCAGGTAATAATTGTCCAGCAGCCACTCGGCCGCCGGCGTCACCCGGCGGGTGGACGGGTGGGCGCGGGCCAGCGCCGCGCAGCTGTGTGCCAGGGTGGCCTGGTTATCGCCCAGGCGCGTCAGCAGTGAGTCGTTGCCGCCGCCAGGGCTCAGCACATGCTGGCGGGCCAGCACGATGCCGTGGTCGGCCATCTGTTCGGCGCTGAACAGCTCGGCGCGCAGGATGGCCTCGTAGGTGAAATTACGGGGGGCAGCCGGCATCAGCCGGGCGAGCAGGTGAGTCCAGAAGGCATTCATGGAAATCCTTGCCATGGGGCAGGCTTCCAGTGTGGAGCGGGCGGGGTGACGAGGTCTGTGCGCCAACGTACAGACAGCCGCCACGCAACCCTGTAGCAGCGGCCACAGGCACCGCAAGATGAAGGCCCACCGCAGCGCCCCCAGACGCAACCTCTGTAGCAGCGGCCGCAGGCCGCGTCATAGGCGCCGCAAGATGACGGGCCACCGCAGCGTCCCCGGACGCAGCCTGCGGCAGCTGCTACGGGTGGTAGTCGGTGAGGGTGGCGGGGAGGATTTGGGTGATGCGCAGGGTGTCGCGGAACGGCGGCAGGGCCTGGTTCATGGCGGCGCGTATCGCCTCGGGGTCGGTGCCGGTGGCGCGAGTGATGTAGGGCAGGGTCGCGCTCTGGTCGGTGCGCCCGAGGATGCGCACGCCAGCAGTTTCCTCCGCCGGCAGGTAGGCGAAGGTGACGCTGTCGATGGCCGCCAGGTCGGCCTTGCCGGTGGCGACCCAGGCCAGGCTCTGGCGGTGGCTGCCGCTGAGACTTTCACGACCGAAGAACTGCTCGCGCGGGGCCAGGGCTTCCAGGGTGTCGTACAGCAGGTGCGTGCCGCTGTTGGAGTCGCGGCTGTTCAGCGCCACATGGCTGCCGCGCCACTGTTCCAGCGCCTGGCGCGGGTCGTCGCGGCGCACCACCAGCAGGCTGCAATGTGCGCCGTCCTGGGCGTCAGGCAGGTCGAAGCGCGGGCGGCCGACGAGCTGCACCTGTTCGCCCAGGCGGGTGCGCAACGGGTAGCCGCAGGTTTGCGCCAACAGCAATCGCGGGTGCAGCCACAGGTCGTACAGGTCGCCGGCAAAGCGCTCGCGCGCGCCAACCCCCAGCAGTTGCAGGGTCAGCGCCAACCACTGCTCGCTGGCTTCGCGCACGGCGCTGGGGGCCACGTACATGGGCAGTTCGGCGATTTGCGCGGCGGTCACGGCCGGGCTCCTGAATGCCAGGGGTGCCGCGGGCTGTCGATGGGGCGCCAGCCGTGGCGGCGGAACAGTTCACCATAGCCGCCCCCCCGGAACTGGCCACTGCGGCGCAGCCAGTCGTCGCGGCGCGCCGCGTACACCCGGGGTAGGTAGTACCAGGGCAGCCCCGGCAGGTCGTGGTGCACCAGGTGCAGGTTGAGGTTAAGGAACAGCCAGCGCCACGGCCAGCCGGCTTCGTTGAGTACCGAGCGCTGCTCCGGCGCGGCGGCAGGGCGGTGTTCGTAGTAGGAGCGCACCATGGACAGTGCCAGCGCCAGCACGCTGGCCAGCAGGTAGGTGCCAATCGACAGGCCCTGGCCATGCACGTAGGCCAGCAGCACCGCCACCCAGGCGCCATGGCACAGCCACATGCCCCAGCCTTCGCCGCGGCGCAGGCGTGCCAGTTGGCCACGCAGCAGGCTGCCCAACGCCAGTACCGGCCCCACCAGCAGGCGCCCGCACAGGGTCTTGTTCAGCCAGTGCAGGCACCTTTCGGCATGGCTGCTGCGGTCCCAGGCGTGGTCGCCGAGGTAACGGCTTTCAGGGTCCAGGTCGGGGCGGGTGAGTTCGCTGTCGCGGTGGTGGCGCAGGTGGTCGTCGCGGTACAGGGTGTAGGGGTACCAGATAGCGATGGGCGCATAGCCCAGCAGCTTGTTCAGCTGCGGCCAGCGGGTGGGGTGGCCGTGCAGCAATTCGTGCTGCAGCGACATCCACAGGGTGATCAGCGGCACCAGCAACAGCAGTGTCACGCCTTGGCCCAGGTGTGGGCTGGCGTGCACCAGGCCGAACCAGGCGGCCCAGGTGCCGAGTAACAGCAGCCAGGTGGGCCAGTCGCTGCGGGCGGTCCGGGTGGCGAGCAGGTGGTTGATATGCCGCTGGTGGGCGGCGTCGAGGTAGGCAGGCATAAGGTGGGACCGGCAGTGCTGATGGCCGCACCTTAGCAAGTCTGGTTATGTGCGAATAATCATATTGTGCTACTTGCATAGAACCAGAGTGCATTAAACCTCATGCGCCTGCCGCGGGATTCAATCATGGCCACCACCGGCCGCCCGCGCGGCCTATCGCGGCCAAGGCCGGCTCCTACATCTGTTGCAACGTGCCATGGCCTGATAGGGCGGCGTTGTGAGGTCAGAACCGGTAGGAGACGCCAGTGGTCACGCCGAAGCCGTCGCCCACGTAGAAGTTCGCCGAGTCCACGCCCTTGAGGTCGTAGGTGGTCTGGGTAGCGGTGACGTAGTGCTTGTCGGTGAGGTTGCGGGCGTCGAGGAACACGTTCCAGCGCTGGCCCGGGGCCTGGTAGCCGACTTTGGCGCCGAAAATGGTGTATTCGGGCGCCTTCACGGTGTTGGCGAAGTCGGCGTAGTAGCTGGAGGCGTGGTTCATGTTGATCTCGCCGTAGAAGCCGCTGGGGTGTTGGTACTGCAGGGCGGCCTGGTACACCTGGCGGGGCAGGCCGGGCAGTTGGTTGTGGCCGAAGGTGGGGTCGTTGCGGAAGTAGAAGTCGTTCACCGTGAACGCCTGGCGCCAGTTGACGCTGGCGCCGTGGCTGCCGGTCCACAACCGGGTGTTCAGCCCCAGTTCGACGCCCTGGTGGATGGTGCCCGAGGCGTTGGTGTCGGAAATCACCTGGTTGGAGGTGGCGGTGGCTTCGGCGATCACCGCCGACAGCAGCTCGCCCTGTACCCAGGAGCGGTACACCGTCAGGCTGCCATCGAAGATGCCCTGGCTACCGCGGATGCCCAACTCCACGGTGTTGGCCTTCTGCGCCTGCAGCGGGGTGACGTAGGGGTTGGACACGGGGCCGGTGGAGTAGTACCAGGTCACCGGCGGGTCGATGGAGCGGCTGACGTTGCCGTACAGCTGCAGGCCCGGTGTGAGCGCGTAGCGGAAGCCGAGGCGCGGGGCCAGGTTCCAGTCGTCGTAGTCCACCGCGCTGGGGAACTCGCTGGTGTTGGCGTTGGTGGCGTAGGTGCTGCGCACGTCGCGCCTGGTGTTGGCCAGGGACAGGCCGGTGGTCAGCCAGGTGCGGTCGGTGAGCTGCAGTTCGTTGCCCAGGGAGAACACCGTGTCGCGCGAGCTGGCGAAGTTGTACTTCTGCACCAGTGCCCAGGTGTTGGGGTCGCGGACCTTCTCGTTGCCGGGTTCAAGGATGGTGCTGCTGAAGCTCAGGGTGGTGTCGCTGGGCAGGCCGAACAGGCTGTCGCCCTTGCGCAGGTAGCGCACCGAGGTGGAGAAGTCGGTGGAGTCCCACTGGCCGGGGTTGGCGTAGTAATGCAGGCCGTCGGTGAGGGTGTAGTGGTGGTAGCCCAGGCCCACCTCCAGCTTGGCGTTGTCGTCGAAGGTGTAGGTGGTGGTGCTGCCCAGCAGGGTGGTGCCGGGTTTCTTGCGCACCCAGCGGTAGTTGTTGGCGGTGGGGTCATGCTTGATTTGGTACAGGGTCAGCGGGCTGGCGTTGGTGTTGACCTCGTCGCGGTAGCGGAAGGTCACGCGGGTCTCCAGCTTGTCGTTGAACACGTGGCCGAAGTTGGCGATCACGTCGTTGCCGTGGTTGGGCGAGTCGTCCTGGTAGCCGCGCCGCTCGTTGTGCAGCACCGACAGGTAATAGTCGCTGTCGCCGACCACGCCGCCGGTGCTCAGCTGTTCCTTCTTGTAGCCGAAGCTGCCGCCCTCCAGGCGCACGTAGTTGCCCGGCGAGGTGTAGCCGGTGTGGGTCACCATGTTGATGGCGCCGCCCAGGTTCAGCGCGCTGTACTCGAAGGCGTTGGCGCCCGAGAGCACTTCGGTGTGGTCGACGGCGGCCATGTCCAGCAGGTCCTCCTGGGTGCCGCCGGGGCCGGTGATGGGAATGCCGTCGTACAGGTACTTGATGCCCAGCGCGTAGCCGCCGTAGAAACTGTCGAGGCCCGAGCCACGAATGGAGATCTTCGCCGCACTCTGGCCGCTGGTGGCCTGCGCGTAGACGCCCGGCTGGTAGGCCAGCACGTCTTCGGCGGTGGCGGCGCGGCCTTTTTCCACCTCCTTGTTGTCGACCACGCTGGTGGCGCCGGCCACCTTGTCCAGGCGCGCCTTGTCAGCCTGGGCGTCGGTCTGGGCGTGGCCGGTGACTTCCACGGTGCCCAGGCTTGGCGTGGTGTCGTCGGCGTGGGCGGTGGTGGCGAGGATGGCCAGTGCGGTGGCCAGGGAAAACTGGGTGAAGACGCGCGTGGGCGCCCGGTGATTCATGGTCAAGTGCAATACCCCTGAGAGTCCAATGTCTGTAAGGAGCATCTATGTGAATAGTCTGGCCCGCGGGTGCAGGAGCAAATGCCGTACCACCCGGGCTAGAGCGGTTTTCGGGGCATTGGGTGGCAAGCACGGGGTAGCCGGGAGGGCAAATTGCAGATGTGCTGTTGCGCTGCCGACACTGGTCCGGGGCAATTGGCGCAGTGTGGGGGGCGGGGGGACGCAGCCTGCGGCAGCTGCTACGGGGTGGGAGGGGCATCGGCAGCTTTCGTCGATGGCACTATGCTCGTTACAGTATCGTTCCCAGCCTTCCTGCCCGGCCAACCTCCCATGACCCTAGAACTGGTTCAGCCCCCTTATGTCGCCGAAGATCGCTTCCGGCTGCTGATCGACTCGATCACCGACTACGCCATCTACATGCTCAACCTGGACGGCGAAATCATCAGCTGGAACGCCGGCGCCAGGCGCTTCAAGGGCTATGACGAGCAGGAGATCCTGGGCCAGCATTTCTCCCGGTTCTACACCGACGAGGACCGCGCCGCCGGCAAGCCCGGCCTGGCGCTGGCCTGCGCGGCGCAGCAGGGGCGGTTCGAGAGCGAGGGCTGGCGGGTGCGCAAGGACGGCTCGCAGTTCTGGTGCCACGTGATCATCGACCCCGTGCGTACGCCCGACGGCAGCGTGATCGGCTTCGCCAAGGTGACCCGCGACCTGACCCAGCAGCGCCAGGCCCAGGAGGCGCTACGCCAGTCCCAGGAGCAGTTTCGCCTGCTGGTGCTGGGCGTCACCGACTACGCCATCTACATGCTCGACCCCGACGGCATCATCACCAACTGGAACGCCGGCGCCGAGCGCATCAAGGGCTACCGCCCCGACGAGGTGATCGGCCGGCACTTCTCGATGTTCTTCGAAGAGGCGGCGCGCAACGCCGGCGAGCCCCAGCGCAGCCTGGCTACGGCGCTGGCCGAAGGGCGCTTCGAGAACCGCGCCTGGCGGGTGCGCAAGGACGGCACGCGGTTCTTCGCCAACATCGTCATCGACGCCATTCGCGACGACAGCGGCACGCTGCTGGGCTTCGCCAAGATCACCCGCGACATCACCGAAAGCGTGGAGACCCAGCGCGCCCTAGACGAGGCCCGCGAGGCGCTGTTCCAGTCACAGAAAATGGAAGCCCTGGGCCAGTTGACCGGGGGCATCGCCCACGACTTCAACAACCTGCTGATGGTGATTCTCAGCAGCCTGGAGATCGTGCGCCGGCGCCTGCCGCCGGACCCGCGCATCACGCCGTTGCTCAACAACGCCGTGCAGGGCGCCCAGCGCGGCGCCTCGCTGACCCGGCGCATGCTGGCCTTCGCCCGGCGCCAGCAGTTGGTGCTGGAAGCGGTGGACCTGGGGGTGATGGTGCGGGGCATGGCCGACCTGCTGCAAAGCTCGCTGGGCTCGCGCATCCAGATCGAAACCCGCTTTCCGCTGTTCGTACGCCCGGTGCGCGCCGACGGCAACCAGCTGGAACTGGCGGTGCTGAACCTGGCGGTGAACGCCCGCGACGCGATGCCCGATGGCGGCGTGCTGGTGATCGAGGCCCGCGAATGCCAGCTCACCGAGCCGCGGGAGGGCGTGGCGGCGGGCAACTACGTGTGCCTGTCGCTGACCGACACGGGCGAGGGCATGGATCCATTGACCCTGGCACGGGCCACCGAGCCGTTCTTCACCACCAAGGGCGTGGGCAAGGGCACCGGCCTGGGCCTGTCGATGGTCGACGGCGTGGCCGCCCAGGTGGGCGGCAAGCTGGTGGTGCGCAGCGCCCGGCCGGGCGGCACCACCGCCGAGCTGTGGTTGCCGGTGGACGAAGGCGCCCCCGTGACGGCCCCGGTGGCCAGCACCAGCAGCCAGGTCAGCACGGCCAAGGGCCTGAGCGTGCTGCTGGTGGACGACGACCCGCTGATTCTGGTCAGCGTCGAAGCCATGCTCGAAGACCTGGGCTGCCGCGTGCACACCGCGGCCTCCGGCGAGCAGGCGCTGGCGCTGCTGGAGCAGGGCAGCGACGGCTTCGACCTGCTGATCACCGACCACATGATGCCGCACATGTCCGGCCCGCAACTGGCCGCCCGCGCCCTGGCGCTGTGCCCGGGGCTGCAGGTGTTGATCGTCAGCGGCTTCGGCGAAGTGGACAGCGCCGCCACGGCCTTTGCGCGGCTGGCCAAGCCGTTTGACCAGCAGAGCCTGGCCCGGGCATTGGCGGGCCTGCAGCTGGTTTGATGGATGGTTTTGGGTTCAATGGATCCATTGGCTGTTATTTTTGTTGACCTGCTCAGGGTTTTTAGGATTCCATGGATCCATAAAAACAAAACCTGAGAGGTCTCCCCATGTATCCAAAAAACACCTGGTACGTCGCCTGCACCCCCGATGAAATCGCCGACAAGCCCCTGGGCCGGCAGATCTGTGGCGAGCACATCGCCTTCTACCGCGGCGCCCACGGCCAGGTAGCCGCCGTCGAAGACTTCTGCCCGCACCGTGGTGCGCCGCTGTCCCTGGGCTACGTCGAGGACGGCAACCTGGTGTGCGGCTACCACGGCCTGGTGATGGGCTGCGACGGCAAGACCGTGGCCATGCCCGGCCAGCGCGTGCGCGGCTTCCCCTGCAACAAGACCTACGCGGTGGTGGAGCGCTATGGCTTCATCTGGGTGTGGCCAGGCGACCAGGAACAGGCCGACCCGGCGCTGATCCATCACCTGGAATGGGCCGTCAGCGACGAGTGGGCCTACGGTGGCGGGCTGTTCCACATCAACTGCGACTACCGGCTGATGATCGACAACCTCATGGACCTGACCCACGAGACCTACGTGCACGCGTCCAGCATCGGCCAGAAGGAAATCGACGAGGCGCCGCCGGTGACCACGGTGGAAGGCGACGAGGTGGTGACCGCCCGGCACATGGAAAACATCCTGCCGCCGCCGTTCTGGCGCATGGCCCTGCGCGGCAACAACCTGGCCGACGACGTGCCGGTGGACCGCTGGCAGATCTGCCGTTTCACCCCGCCCAGCCATGTGCTCATCGAGGTGGGTGTTGCCCACGCCGGCAAGGGCGGCTATGACGCGCCCGCCGAGCACAAGGCGTCGAGCATCGTGGTGGACTTCATCACGCCGGAAACCGAGACCTCGATCTGGTACTTCTGGGGCATGGCGCGCAACTTCAACCCGCAGGATGAGGCGCTGACCGCCAGCATCCGCGAAGGGCAGGGCAAGATCTTCAGCGAAGACCTGGAGATGCTCGAGCGCCAGCAGCAGAACCTGCTGGCCAACCCGCTGCGCAACCTGCTCAAGCTCAACATCGACGCCGGTGGCGTGCAGTCGCGGCGCGTGCTGGACCACCTCATCAGCCGTGAGCGCACCCCCGTGGGAGAAGCCTCATGATCGAGGTGGTGGTGACCGCGCGTCACGATGAAGCCGTGGATATCTGCAGCTACGAGCTGGCCGCGGCCGACGGCCAGGCGTTGCCGGCATTCAGCGCCGGCGCGCACATCGACGTGCACCTGGCCGACGGCCTGGTGCGCCAGTACTCACTGTGCAACCACCCCCAGGAGCGCCACCGCTACCTGATCGGCGTGCTCAAGGACGCCGCCTCGCGTGGCGGTTCCCAAGCCCTGCACGAGCAGGTCCGGCAGGGCGACCGGTTGCGCATCAGCGCGCCGCGCAACCTGTTCGCCCTGCACGAAGGCGCCGAGCGCAGCCTGCTGTTCGCCGGTGGCATCGGCATCACGCCGATCCTGGCCATGGCCGAGGCCCTGGCCCGCGACGGCGCACCGTTCGAACTGCACTACTGCGCCCGTTCCAGCGAACGCGCGGCCTTCCTCGCCCGGCTGCGGGCCGCGCCCTTTGCCGACCGCGTGCAGGTGCATTTCGACGAACAACCCGAGACCCGCCTTGACGCTGCCCAGGTGCTGGCCAACCCCCAGCCCGGCCAGCACCTGTACGTGTGCGGCCCGGCCGGGTTCATGGCTCACGTGCTGGACACCGCCAAGGCCCAGGGCTGGGGGGAGGACCACCTGCACCGCGAATACTTCGCGCCGCTGGCGGTGGACACCTCGGCGGACGGCAGCTTCGCGGTGAAGCTCAACCGTTGCGGGCGCACCTTCCAGGTCCCGGCGGACAAGACCGTGGTGCAGGTGCTGGAAAGCCATGGGGTAGAGGTGCCGATCTCCTGCGAGCAGGGCGTCTGCGGCACCTGCCTGACCCGCGTGCTAGAGGGCGTGCCGGAGCACCGCGACCTGTTCCTCACCGAGGAAGAACAGGCCGCCAACGACCAGTTCACGCCGTGCTGTTCACGGGCCAGGTCGGCGTTGCTGGTGTTGGACCTCTGATGCGCTTGGTCCTGTAGCCGCTGCCGGCAGGCTGCGCTGGTCCAGGTGTGCGCTGAATATCTCCAGTGCATGCAAGGGCCAGCGCAGCCTGTCGGCAGCGGCTACGAGGCTCGGTGCAAAAACGCCAACACATGCCGGATGAACTCATCCGGCGCTTCCTCCATCACGAAATGCCCGCACCCTTCGATGATCACCCCTTGCACCTGCCGCGCATGGCCTTCCAAGGTGCGCAACGGCGCGTCGCCCGTGGCGTGCTCGGCGCCAATTGCCAGCACCGGCATGGCCAGCGGCCGTAGCGCGCGCAGCTGGTTCTGGCGGATGGTCTCGGGAATGGCGCGGTAATAGGCGAAACCGCCGCGCAGCCCGCCGGGCGCTGAATAGGCGCGGATGTAGGTGTCAGAGGCTACCGCATGACGGCGGAACGCCCAGCGGTCGAACATGAACGTCAGGTACGCCGCTTCCCGGCCCGTGATCAGCAGCTCCGGCAGGTCGCGCACCTGGTTGAACAGGAAGTGCCACAGGAAGATGTTCTGCTCCGGCGCCACGAATATCGGCGGTGCCTCGGCCAGGCCCGGTATCACCGCCTCCGTCATCACCACGCTGCGCACTGCCTCGGGGTAATCACTGGCCAGGGCGTAGGCGATCCACATGCCCACGTCGTGGCCCACCAGGTGGAAGCGCTCGTGGCCCAGTTGTGCCATGGCCTGCCGCAGCAGGCTGGCGACGCTGCCGGTGTCGTAGCCCTGTTCGGGGCGGTCGGAGTCGCCCAGGCCCGGCGGGTCCACGGCAATTGCCAGGTAGCCGGCCGCCGCCAGGGCCTGCATCACGTGGCGCCAGGCGTACCAGGTCTGTGGCCAGCCCGGCACCAGCAGCACCGGCGTGCCGTTGCCGGCGGTCACGCAGTGCAGGCGCAGGCCCTGCACGCGCACGTAGCGGTGGGTGAAAGCGCTGTCGCAGGGGGTAGCAGGGTCAACAGGCAGGTTCATGGGCAGGCGCTCCGTGCGGGTGGGGTGATGCCAAGCAGTTGTTGGATTTGCGCGGTGGCCAGGGGCGTGCCGGCGAAATCATCGAACACCCGGTCGGTGACGCGGATGATGTGCTGGTTGATGAAGGCCACGCCTTCGCGGGCGCCGTCTTCCTGGTTTTTCAGGCAGCACTCCCACTCCAGGGTGGCCCAGCCGGGGTAGTCGTACTGGGCCAGCTTGGCGAAGATCGCCTTGAAGTTGACCTGGCCGTCGCCCAGTGAGCGGAAGCGGCCGGCGCGCTCGGCCCAGTCGCTGTAGCCGCCGTAGATCCCCTGGCGGCCGGTGGGGTTGAACTCGGCGTCCTTGACGTGAAACATGCGGATGCGCGCGTGGTAGATGTCCAGGTAGCTGAGGTAGTCCAGTTGCTGCAACACGAAATGGCTGGGGTCGAACAGCAGGTTGCAGCGTGGGTGCTGGCCCACCCGGTCGAGAAAGCGTTCGAAACTGGTGCCGTCGTGGAGGTCTTCGGCTGGGTGGATTTCGAAACACAAGTTCACTCCGGCCGCCTCGCACTCATTGAGGATCGGCCGCCAGCGCCGCGCCAGTTCGTCGAACGCCGCGTCGATCAAGCCTTCGGGGCGCTGGGGGAAGGGGAACAGGTACGGCCACGCGAGCGAGCCGGAAAAGGTGCCCAGCTCGGTCAGGCCCAGGCGCGCCGACGCCCGGGCTGCCAGCTTCACCTGCTCGATGGCCCAGGCCGTGCGCGCCTCGGGGCGGCCGCGCAGGTGCGCCGGAATGAACCCGTCCCACATGGCCTCGTAGGCGGGGTGCACCGCCACCAGTTGGCCGTGCAGGTGGCTGGTCAGCTCGCTTGCCTGCAAGCCATGTTCGGCCAGCAGGCCCTTGATGTCGTCGCAGTACGCCTGGCTCTGCGCCGCTTGCGCCAGGTCGAACAGGCGTGCGTCCCAGGTGGGGATCTGCAGGGCCTTGAAGCCTTGGGCGGCGGCCCAGGCCGCCAGGTTTGGCAGGTTGTCGTAGGGCGGTTGCGCGCTGCTGAATTGGGCCAGGTGCAGGCTCGGGCCTTTGAGGGTTCGCATGGGTCCATCCTATTGTTTGTCGATCGACAAAGAATAGGGTTCGGCGATGACAAGCGTCAAGCACAACTGCGTTAAACTGCGCGCTCTCGATTTCCAGGCGGAACCACATGGCAGGGCGACCACGGCAGTTCGACAAGCAGCAGGCACTGGCACAGGCGATGCGGGTGTTCTGGGAACACGGCTACGAAGGCACGTCGATGTCGGCGCTGGTGGAGGCGCTGGGCCTTGCCTCGGCGCGTATCTACGCCGCGTTCGGCAGCAAGCAGCAGCTGTTCGAGGAGGCGGTGGCGCTGTACGAAAGCGGCGAGGGCGGTTTTGCCGAACGGGCGCTGGCCCAGGCAGATATCGGCGCGGCCATCGGCCAGCTGCTGCGCGACGCGGTGGCCACCTACACCCGCGTCGGCCACCCGCGTGGCTGCCTGGTGGTGAGCGCGGCGAACGGCGTGGCGGCGGAAAACATCGGCGTGCTGAACTGGCTGGCCGGCCACCGCCAGCAGCGCACCCGGTCGATCATCGAGCGCCTACACGTGGCCCAGGCACAGGGGCAGCTGCCGGCGACGGCCGATGCGCAGGCATTGGGGGACTTCTACGCGACGTTCCTGCACGGGTTGTCGGTGCAGGCCCGCGACGGGGTGCCGGCGGCGGCGTTGTTGCGGGCGGTGGCGCAGGCGTTGAAGTTATTGCAGTGACACCCCCTGGCGATGCCTCGCGTATGGGACGCGGCCTGCGGCCGCTGCTACGGGGGGCGCGTGTCATTCGCGTCGTCTGCATCGCGGCCAAGGCCGGCTCCTACCACGGACGGCGTAGGAGCCGACTTTAGTCGCGATGCAGACGACGCCGGTTCAAGACAGTTGCTGCTACGGCGTCAGCGCAGGCTCCAGGATACGCCCAGGTATACGCCCATCCCTTCGCCGGGCGTGGAGCGCGCGGCGTCCACGCCCTTGTCGTCGTAGCCTGGGGTCACGGTGGCGGCGTAGTGCTGGTTGGTCAGGTTGCGCATGTCCACCCAGGCCTGCCAGTCGCCCTTGGGCGCGTTGTAGCCCAGGGTGGCGCCGAACAGGGCGTAGGCGTCGGCGTAGTAGCTGTCGGCGTAGTCCACCGCCACTTTCGACACCAGCTGGGTGTTGGTTGCCGCGAAGAAGCCTTGCGGCCAGTCGTAGCGCAGCTCCGCCTGGTAGTCATGCATGGGCAGGCCGGGCAGGCGGTTGCTGCCGAACTGGTCGTCGTTGCGGTAGTGGAAGTCGCTGAAGGTGTAGGCCTGGCGCAGGCTCAGGGCGCCGACGCCGTCGCGCGACCACAGGGTGCTTTGCAGGCTGGCTTCCACGCCCTGGTGCACGGTGGGGCTGGCGTTCAGCTCGTAAGGCGTGGTGGCGCTGGCATCCGGCAGCACCGACAGCAGTTCGTGGCGCACCTGGGCGTAGTACCAGGCCAGGCTCCACTGGCCAGCGACGCTGTCGCCACGGCCGCCGATTTCCACGGTGGTGGCGGTCTGGTTGCGCAGCGCCACGGGCACGCGCTGGGCGCCGGTGGCCACGCCGCTGCCGGCGGGGAATAGCTGGTTGGAGCTGTAGATCAGCGACCAGGGGTGCGGCGCTTCCACCGAGCGGCTGAGGTTGCCGAACAGCTGCACGCCGGGCGTCAGCTGGTAGCGCAGGCCCAGGCGCGGCGCGTAGTCCCAGTCATGCAGGCTGACCTTGCCGCCGCCCGCCGGGTAGGTGACCGCGCTCTCGCGGCGGGTGTAGATGGCGGCGATGCCGGTGGTCAGCCACAGGTCGTCGGCAATCTCCAGGTCGTTGCTGAAATGCAGCACCGTGTCCGAACCCTGGTAGGTGAAATTGCGAATGCGCGTGCCCGGCGCGTAGCCCGCGGTGTTGCCGGTGGGGATGCGCACGAACTCGCTGGCGCCGTCATTGGGCAGGTGCTTGGTCACGCGCAGGCCCAGGGTGCTGTTGCTTTCCAGGCCCCACAGGGTGTCGCGGCGCTTGTAGTCGAAGGTGCCGCTGACGTCGGTGTAGGCCACCTTCAGGCGGTTGGGGCCTTCGCGCAGGTCCATGGGGTAGTCGTGGTACACCAGCCCGGTCTGAATGCTGGAATCGTCGTCGATGTAGTAGGTGGTCTTGTTGCCGATGAAGGTGCTGCCCGGCTCGTCGCGCTGGTAGTCGCGCGCCTCGTACGTGGGGTTGGCCGCCTGGGCGTGGTGCTCGATGGAGTCCTTGGTCACGCGCCCGGCCAGCTCGTTGTCGGTCTCGCGGTGGCGGATGTAGAAACGCGTTTCCAGGTTCGGGTTGAAGCGGTAGCCGACGTTGGCGATCACCCCCTGGCTGGTGCTGGCGGTGTGGTCCTGGTAGCCGTCCGACTGTGCGTCGGTCACCGCCACGTAGTAGTCGAAGTCGCCCAGCACCTGGCCCGAGCTGACCTGGCGCTGGCGGTAGCCGTGGCTGCCCATGGCGTAGCGCACCTGCAGCAGCGGTGCGTCGTAGCCGCTGTGGCTGACATAATTGATGGCGCCGCCCAGCGCCAGGCCGCCGTAGTCGAAGCCGTTGGCGCCGCGCAGCACCTCCACATGGTCCAGCCACAGCGGTTCCAGCAACTCATAGGGCGTGCCGCCGGGGCCGGTCAGCGGCAGGCCGTCGAGCATGGCGTAAATGCCCGAGGCGTGGGCGCCCGGCGCGCGGTTGATGCCCGAGCCGCGAATGGAAATCTTCACCCCTTCGTTGCCCGCCGACTGCGCGTACACGCCCGGCTGGTAGGCCAGCACGTCCTGGTTGCTGGCCACCCGGCCCTGCAGGGTTTTTTTCATGTCCACCACGTTGGTGCCGCCCGGCACCTGGGCCAGGCGCGCGTTGGCGTCTTCGGCCCCTTGGTCGTCGCCGCTGCCGTCCTGGCCCTTGATCAGCACCTGGCCCAGTTCCATGTCCTGGGCATCGGCCAGCCCCGGGCAGCACAGGGCAAGGCCCAGCAGGGCGGTGGGCAGGGTTTTCGGCGAACGCATGGTGGTGGCTCCAACGGGGGGACAAGAGAGTGGTGCGACGCACTGGGAGACGAGCGGAGCACAGGAAAATTTGCCTGCTGGCCAAGCAATATTACGAAATGTGAAAAAATTGTCGAAATTTCATTGGTAACTGGGTTAGATTCTCATTCACACTTTGAAACAGAATCGCATTCTCACCTAAACCGTTACAGGAAGTCTCGCCTTGAAACATCGCCTCCCTGCCAGTTTGTTGCTCGCCGGTGCCTGCAGTGCCATGCCCCTGGCCTACGCAGACGACATGACCCTGCCGGCCACCCAGATCGAAAGCAGCAGTGACAGTAGCCAGGGTCAGAGCGTGGGGTATCAGGGCGAGCCGGTGTCCAGCACCACGCGCCTGGGCCTGACCGACAAGGAGACCCCGCAGGGCGTGACCACCATCACCCAGCAGGAGCTGAAGGACTTCAAGATCACCGGTATCAAGGACGCCCTGCGCGCGGCGCCGTCGGTGACCGTGGAGCAGACTGAGACCGACCGCACCGAATTCACCTCGCGCGGCTTCGACATCAACACCTTCGAATACGACGGCATGGGCATGCCCTTCGTGGGCACCGTGCTGGTGGGCGAGCAGGACCTGGCCGAGTACGAGCAGATCGACGTGCTGCATGGCGCCAACGGCCTGATGAGCGGGGCGGGCAACCCCTCGGCCACGGTCAACTTCGTGCGCAAGCGCCCCACCGACACCTTCCAGGCGCAGATCAACACCAGCGTCGGTTCGTGGGACAACCGCCGGGTGGACGTCGACGTCTCGGGCCCGCTGACGCCGACCGGCAACGTGCGCGGCCGCTTCATCTACACCCACGACAAGGGCGATTCGTGGATGGACCGCTATGGCCACGAGCGCAACGTCGCCGCCGGCCTGCTGGCCTTCGACCTGTCCGAGGCCGACACCCTGACCGTGGGCTTCTCCCAGCACAACAGTGATTCCAACGCCAGCACCTGGGGCAACCTGCCGTTGGTGGACAGCAGCGGCAACGCCATCCACTACAGCAGCCGCGGCGCCAACATCGGCCAGCCGTGGACGTACTGGAACCTCAACACCCAGCGTGCTTTCGCCGAACTCAAGCATGATTTCGGCAACGGCTGGAACGCCACCCTGACCGCCACCGCGGTCAAGGAAAAGCAAGACACCAACATGCTCTACGTCTACCAGGTGACCGGTGACGACGCCACGGTGTACGCCAACCACACCAGCAGCGAGGCGCACCAGTTGCTGGGCGAGGCCAAGCTGTCGGGCCCATTCACCCTGTTCGGCCGCGAGCATGAGCTGACCATCGGCACCGCCTACGGCCGCACCCACCAGCAAGGCCGCGAGTACGACGTGAGCGCCGATGGCTCGTATGAGACCTCGTTCGCCGGCATCCTGGCGGGCAATGCCGCGTTGCCTGCGTTCAACTACACCAGCGACGCGCTGACCCAGAACTTCGTCGACACCCAGCGCAGCGTCTACGCCGGCGCACGCTTCAGCCTCACTGACGACCTGCACTGGATCGCCGGCGCGCGCATGCTCAGCGCCGATGCCTCGGGCAGCAGCTATGGCGCCGACTACTACACCCGCGCCCACGGCAAGGTGACCCCGTACACCGGCCTGGTCTACGACCTGACCCCGCAGTGGAGCGTGTACGGCAGCTGGACCGAGATCTACACCCCGCAGTACAACGTCGGCGCCGACAACAAACTGCTGGCGCCGCTGGAAGGCAAGAGCACCGAAGTGGGGGTCAAGGGCAGCCTGATGGACAGCCGCCTCAACGTCACCGCCGCGCTGTTCAAGGCCGACCAGCGCAACGTTGCCGAGGACGCCGGCTACAACGGCGTGCAGGAAGTCTACAACCCGGTGGACTACAAGAGCCGCGGCGTCGAGCTGCAGGCCTCGGGTGAAGCGCTGCCGGGCCTGGACCTGCTGGCGGGCTACACCTACGTGCACATCGAGAACGACGACGGCGACCGTGCGCGCAAATACGTGCCCACCCACAGCGTGCGCGGCATGGCCACCTACCGCCTGCCGTTCATGGAACAGGCCAAGGTGGGCACCCGCGTGAGCTGGCAGAGCGCGGTGCAGAACGACGACAACAGCGCCATCCGCCAGAACGCCTACGCCCTGGTGGACCTGATGGCCAGCTACGACTTCAACAGCAACTGGAGCACGTCGCTGAACCTCAACAACGTCTTCGACCGCAAATACCTGCTGTCGCTGTACAACAGCGCCACCACCGCCAGCTACGGCGCCACCCGCAACGTGACGGCGTCGGTGACCTGGAAGTACTGAGGCGCACCTGCATCCTCGTGGGAGCTGGCTTGCCAGCGAGCTGTTGACGTTCCCAAGCTCGCTGGCAAGCCAGCTCCCACACGAAGCGGGGTCAGGTGTTGGCCTCCGATCGGCTTTTGCAGTGTTGGATAAAGCGCCCCAGCTCATCAATCTGCATCGGCTTGCCGAAGAACCAGCCCTGGGCCAACTGCACCCCGGCATCGCGCAGCACGTTGCGCTGGTGCTCGGTCTCCACCCCTTCGGCAATCATCTTCAGCTTCAACGAACGGGCTATCTCGATGATGTGGAACAGCAGCGGGCTGCTGCTGCGCGCCTCGCCGATCTCGTCGACGAACGCCTTGTCGATCTTCAGGTAGTCCAGGTCGTAGGTGGCCAGGTACGACAGGCTCGAATTGCCGGTGCCGAAGTCGTCGATCGCCACCTTGAAGCCTTTCGCGCGAATCGACAGCAGCACTTCCCTGGCCTTGTCCGGCACCATCAGGCCGCGCTCGGTGGCCTCGATCAGGATGTTTTCCGAGGTGCCGCCCGAGGCGCGGATCAGCGCCTGCAGGCGTTGCTCGGTCTGCTCGGAGTGCAGGTCCTCGGCGGAGAAGTTGATGGCGATGTGGGTGTCGGGGTTGTCCTTGATCAACTGCACTGAATCGTTGGCGACCATCTCCATCACCTGCGCGGTCACCTGCTGGATCAGGCCGTTGGCTTCGGCGGCGGGAATGAACTCCATCGGGCTGATCAAGCCGCGCTCCGGCTGCTTCCAGCGAATCAGCGCCTCGGCGCCCACGCACCTGCCGCTGCGCAGGTCCATCACCGGCTGGTACAGCAGGAAAAACTCGCGCCGGCGCAGCGCCCGCAGCAGTTGCGACTTGAACGACAGCCGATGGCGTACGCCCAGGTACAGCAGCACGCCAACGATCAGCCCCGACAGGCCGCCCACCGCCAGGTAACCGGGCAGCACGGCCCACACCCTCTGCGCGACCCGCGCCTTGGGCATGGCAGCCAACACCGAGGAGTCGCGGTCGGTGGAGGGCTGGATGAACACGTATTTGCCATCGGCGAAGAAGGCTATGGGCTGCCGCTGGTACTGCGCCAGCCATTGCGGCTTGAACTCGCCGCGCGAGCGCACCACCACCTGGTCGCTGTTGCGGAAGTGAGTGATGTCGATGTCGGTCTGCTCGCCCACCACGTCCAGCACCAGGCTGGGCACGATAATCCCCGCGTAGCCGTCGTGCTCGTTGATCGCGAACACCTCGCCCGGTGCGTCCGGCAGCGTCACCCGGCTCCAGCGCCGGCCGCTGCTGGCGGTCACATGGCTGGCCGGCCCCAGGTCCACCTGCTGGCGCGCCGAGGGCAGGGTGGAACACAGCAGGCGGTCGCCCTGGATATACGCCAGCCCTTGCAGGTAGCTGGCCTCCAGCAGCAGGTGTTCCATCAGCGCCAGGTGGTCCGGCGAGCAGGGCGCCAGGCCGGCGTGCTGCTGGGCGGCCACCGCCTTGTCGACCTGCGCCTGGGTGCTGGCGGAGCGGTGAATCACGTCGGCGGTAATGTCGGCCAGATAACCGCGCGCCACGTCGTGGCCGCTTTGCACGGCCAGGTAGGCCGACAGCGCCACGGCGCCGATGAAGATGCCGACCGCGGTGGCGGCGGCCAGTTTTCGCAAGGTCCTTCTGCGCATGGGGGGGGGGGCTCGGGGATGGGAATGGAGTGAAGCGTAGACGAGGCGGCACGCGGCGCAGCCGGGTGGTGTGCGCCGACTCTTGTAGCAGCAACTGTCTTGTGGGAGCTGGCTTGCCAGCGAGCTTTTAGGGCCCCAACAGCTCGCTGGCAAGCCAGCTCCCACAGGATGTAGCAGCGGCCGCAGGCCGCGTTCTGGCCCCTGAGTGCGCTGGAAATCTTAGGCGTGGAATAGGGCCAGCGCAGCCTGGCGGCAGCGGCTACGGGGAGAGGGTTGAACGGGAGTGCGCGGTGTTTTCGGACGCGGCTAGGTTCCGGACGCGGCATGGTGATTATGCTTTTCAGGCATGGGCGGCGGCACTCAAGGCCGGCGCGGTATATGCATTAATCGCCTAACAACCAGAATTTTTATTATTTTATTTTTACCCCCACACAAACCTATCGTGCGCCTCACTTCCACCTTTCCGCTGGAACCTGCAGGAGCACCGCCATGCCATCGTCCCGTATCTTCCGTCCGCTGTTCGCGCTTTCCCTCGCTGCCGCGCTGGTGTCCGGCAGCGCCTGGGCCGATGACGTCAAGGAGATCCGCATCGCGGTGCCGGATATCAGCGCCGGCCCCACGCCCAGCGGCGCCGGTATCACTGATGTGCTGCGCGACCAGCAGAGCCTGGAGAGGGAATTCGCCAAGGACGGCATCAAGGTGCGCTGGGACTTCTTCAAGGGCGCAGGGCCTGCGATCAACGAGGCGTTGGCCAACGGCCAGGAAGACTTCGCCTACCTGGGCGACCTGCCGGCCATCGTCGGCAAGGCCAGCGGCCTCGACACCCGCCTGTTGAGCGCCACCGCCCGCGACATCAAGCTGTACCTGGCGGTGCAGCCAGGCAGCGGCATCACCTCGCTGGAAGCGTTGAAGGGCAAGCGCGTGGCAATTTTCCGTGGCACCGCCACGCAGTTGTCGTTCGCCTCGGCCCTGGCCAGCCGCGGCCTGAAGGAGAGCGACTACAAGGTCATCAACCTCGACTACAACGCCGCCAACACCGCCCTGGTGGCCAAGCAGATCGACGCCACCTGGGCCGGCGCCGGGCTGATCGCGCTGAAGGCCAAGGGGCTCGCCGAACTGCCGCTGACCACCGTCGACCTGGGCGGTGCCGGCAGCGTGCAGACCGTCCTGCTCGGCCGCGGCGCCTTTGTCGATGCGCACCCGGACCTCACTGCGCGCCTGCTCAAGGCCCAGCAACCGGCCGTGGCCTGGCTGCGTGACGAGGCGCACAAGCAGGCCTACGTCGATCTGGTATCGCGCCTGGCCAGCTACCCAGCGGCTATCCTTGCCACTGACGCCGCCGACCAGTCGTTCGCGCGCATCTTTGACCCGCAGCTGGACAGCAGCTTCACCGGCAACCTGCAGCACAGCGTCGACCTGGCCTTGCAGGCACGGCTGATCCGCAAGGGCTTCCAGGTCAGCAGCTGGGCCCAGCCGCAGTACCTGAACGCGGCGCTGCAAACCGCGCCGGACGCCACCCAAGCCAGCCGCTAAGCCGAGGACCTGCCATGACCACCCTGTTCATCTACCCGGGCGCCTGCTCCCTTGCCGCCCACGTCGTCATCGAAGAGCTGGACTTGCCCATCGAGGTCGAGCAAGTCAGCCTGACCCCCGACTCGCCGTACCGCCAGCTCAACCCCCAGGGCCGGGTGCCGGCGCTGCTGCTGGACGACCAGACCCTGCTGACCGAGAACACCGCGCTGCTGCCGTACCTGGCCGACCTGCGCCCCGGCACGCCGCTGTTCGCACCTGCCGGCAGCGTGGAGCGGGCGCAGATCCAGGGCTGGCTGGGCTACCTGGCCACCGAGGTGCACACCGGCGCCTTCCGCAGCATCAACCGCCCCGAGCGCTTCACCCCGGACGAGCAGGCCTACGCTGGCATCCGCAGCAAGGGCCTGGAGCGCCTGGCCGAGGCGCTGAAACCCATCGAGGCGCGCCTTTCGGGCCAGGACTGGCTGGTGGGTAACCGCTTTACCATTGCCGATGCCCATTTGGGCGTGTTCGTGGGCTGGAGCGCCCGTGCCGGCACGCTGCTGCAGGCGTTCCCGGCGCTGCAGGCGTTCCTGGGCCGCTACCGCGCCCGTGAAGCCGTGGCGCGCACCCTGGCCGCCGAAGGGCTGGCCTGAGGAGCTGCCGATGTCGACGCTGCACACCATCGCTACCTGGGCCCAGGTGATCGCCCGCACGCTGGAGGCGCGCGGCATCGCCAGCGCGCCGCTGCTGCGCGAGGCTGGCATCGGCCCCTGCAACCTGCACGACCCCAACCAGCGCATCGCACTGGCTGCCATGAGCGCGTTCTGGCGCGCGGCGCGGCGAGCCAGCGCCGACGAATGCTTCGGCCTGGGTGTGGCGGCGTGCAGCTACCCCACTGATTTCCACGGCCTGTACTTCGCCGCGCAAAGCAGTGCCACCTTCATCGAGGCGCTGGAGCGCGGTGTGCGGTTCGCGCCGGTGATCACCACGGCGGCGCTGCTGACCCTGGTGCGCGGCCCGCAGGTGACGCGGCTGATCTACGGGGTGCCCGACGGTGCGCAGGTGGAGCAGGTGGCCAGCGAGGCGTCGATCGCCTGCTCGGTGCGCTTCACCCGCCAGACCTGGCCGGGCATGCCCATCGTGCAAGGCGTGCACCTGGCCCGGCCCACCCCGGCCGACCCCCGGCGCTGGGAGGAGCTGCTGGGCTGCCCCATCCAGTTCAACGCCGCCGACAACGCCATCGACTACAACAACCGCTGGCTGCACACGCCGCTCAACACCGCCAACCTCGACGTTGCCCAGGGCCTGGACGCGGTGCTGGATGGCTACCTGGAACGCCAGCGCAGCCTGAACCTGCCCGAGCGGGTGCGCGCCGCCATCCTCCGCGACCTGCCCCTGGGCGAGGTGCAGCAGAGCCGGGTGGCCGACGCGCTGGGCATGAGCGTGCGCAACCTGCACCGCCACCTGCTCAAGCACGCCACCAGCTTCAAGGCGCTGCTCGACGACTGCCGACGCCAGCTGGCCTTCAGTTACCTGCGCCGCACCGACTGCTCCATCAACGAGATCTGCTACCGCCTGGGCTTCAACGAACCCAGCAGTTTCAACCGCGCGTTCCGCCGCTGGACCGGTGCCAGCCCCGGCCAGTGGCGCCGCCATGACCAGGGTACGGCGCCGCTGCCAGCGCCTGCGCAGCACCTGTCCATCGCCGTCTGACCCGGTGGCCGAGGCGGACCATGGTTTGTCCGCCCAGGCCCCAAATCTTCCTGTACCGCTGCCTAGCATGGGCACCCTGAACGTGCATTTGGCCTACGTCGCCGCACGCCACCAAGGAGCCTTCGCCCATGCTGTCACGTTACGCGGCCACCACGGCCCACCGCCTCAAACCCCTGAGCCTGTCGCTGGCCATCGCCTTGCCGGGGGCGCTGTGGCACGGCGCCGCTCAGGCGGCCGATGACACCCCGGCAACGCCCGACAGCGCCCAGGCCGACAGCACCGGCAGCCCGCGCCTGGCGCCGGTGACCGTCACCGCGCGGCGCCGCGCCGAGGCCTCCCAGGACGTGCCCACGCCCATCACCACCCTCAGCGGCGAGCAGCTGGAAAGCCAGCGCCTGTACAAGATCCAGGACCTGCAGCAGACCCTGCCCAGCGTCAACGTCGCCTATGTGCACGCCCGGGTGTCGAGCTTCGCGGTGCGCGGCATCGGCAACAACCCGGCCAGCGACGGCCTGGAAGGCAGCGCCGGCATCTACCTGGACAACGTCTACCTGGGCCGCCCGGGCATGGCCGCCTTCGACATGCTCGACGTCGACCAGCTGGAGCTGCTGCGCGGGCCCCAGGGCACGCTGTTCGGCAAGAACACCACGGCCGGGGTGCTCAACATCACCACCAAGGGGCCCACCTTCACTCCCGAGCGCAGCGTGGAAGTGTCGGGCGGCCAGGACGGCTATTTCCAGGGCAAGGGCACGGTGTCCGGGCCACTGACCGACACCCTGGCCGGGCGCCTGTCGTTCTACCGCACCCGCGACGACGGCTACCTGGACAACAAGCATGACAGCCGCACGCTGCTGGGCGGCGAGCGCGAAGGCCTGCGCGGGCAGCTGCTGTTCAAGCCCAACGACGATTTCAGCCTGCGCTGGATCAACGAGTACAACAGCGAGAACTCCAGCAGCGGCAGCAGCGTGATCTACGGCGCCGGCCCGCTGTTCTGGCGCCGCGCCACCCTGGTGGGCGCCAACCCGATACTGGGCCACAGCAACATCGACGGCCGCCAGAACGTCAGCGTGCACCAGAACGCCAGTTCGCTTGAAGCCAACTGGAACCTGGCCGGCGGCTACACGTTGACCTCCATCAGCGCCTACCGCTACTGGCACTTCAACCCGGCCAACGACGCCGACCAGCTCGACGTGCCGGTGCTTCGCGACTTCGGCTACGAGGTGCACGACCGCCAGTTCTCCCAGGAGATCCGCCTGGCCTCGCCCAAGGGCGAGCACTTCGACTACGTGCTGGGCGCCTACGCGTTCAAGCAGAACCTGGGCAACCGCATCTTCACCGACTTCGGCCCGCTGGCCGACCTGGACCTGATCGGCGCCAACCTCAATGCGCTGAACAACCTCGACAGCAAGGTCAACGGCAAGGTCGACACCGAAAGTTACGCGCTGTTCGCCCAGGGCACCTGGCACCTGACCCCGCGCCTGGACTTCAGCGCCGGGCTGCGCGGCACCTATGAAGAGAAGGACGCCAGCGTGCAGCGCTACGCGCCCACCGGTGGCGGCGCCGCGGTGGTGATTCCCGGCGTGGTCGACGGCAACGCCATCCGCGCCAGCCAGGTGGGTGCCTATGACAGCGGCAACCTGCACCTGCACAACGCCGCGCCGTCGATGCTGGCCAGCCTCAGCTACCGCTTCAGCGACGACGTGCTGGGCTACACCTCGCTGTCCCACGGCGAGAAGTCGGGCGGGGTGAACCTGGCCGTGGCCTCGGCGCCCAGCGCCGGCGCCGAGTCCTTGCTGGTAGGGCCCGAACGCGCCAACGACGCCGAGCTGGGCATCAAGAGCCAGCTGTTCGACCACCGCCTGCAGCTCAACGCCAACCTGTTCTGGACCGGCGTCAACGGCTACCAGGCCACCACCTACTACCAGCCGCTGGGCGCGCTCACCGGCTACCAGCTGCTGACCAACGCCGGCAGCGTGCGCTCGCGCGGGCTGGAGTTCGAGGCCACGGCGGTGCCGGTGCGCGGCCTGACCTTGAACTTCAACGGCTCGTTCAACGACGTCACCTACCTGTCGTTCAAGGACGCGCCGTGCCCGGCGGAAAACACCACTGCAGCCACCTGCGACCTCAGCGGCCAGCGCGTGGCTGGCGCCTCGCGCTGGATCGGCAACCTCAACGGCGAATACAAGTGGCTGCGTATCGACGGCATCGAACCCTACGCCACCGCCAGCTACGCCTACCGCTCCGCCAGCCAGGGCACCCTCGACAACTCCGAGCTGGCGCGGATCGACGGCTACGGCCTGGCGAACTTCTCGGTAGGCGCGCGGGTGGGCTACGGCGACGGCCTGATCGACGCCTCGCTGTGGGTCAAGAACGCCTTCGACCGCGAGTACTACCTGGCCGTGGGCAACGGCTCCAATGGCCTGTACACCGCCTCCCCGGGCCAGCCGCGCACGGCTGGCATCACCCTGCGCTACGACTTCTGAGGTGCACATGAGCAACAGACAAATGAGCCTGGGCGCGTTCCTGATGGGCAGCGGCCACCACGTCGCCGCCTGGCGCCACCCGCGCGCCTGGGCCGGCGGCAACCTGGACTTCGCGCACTTCAAGCGCCTGGCGCAAACTGCCGAGCGCGGCAAGTTCGACGCGATTTTCTTCGCCGACAACCTGGCCCTGATGGGCTCGCCGGAGCTGGGCCAGTACACCACCGCCGGCGATGTCTTCGACCCGCTGGTGCTGCTGTCGGGGCTGGCCACGGTCACCGAGCGCATCGGCCTGGTGTCCACCGTGTCCACCAGCTACAACGCGCCGTACCTGCTGGCGCGCAAGTTCGCCTCCCTGGACCACCTGAGCAACGGCCGCAGCGCCTGGAACCTGGTGACCTCGGCCACCGACCTGGAAGCGCTGAACTTCGGCCGCGAGGAGCATTTCGAACACGGCGACCGCTACCAGCGCGCCGAGGAATTCATCGACGTGGTCACCGGCCTGTGGGACAGCTTCGAGGACGACGCCTTCGTGCACGACAAGGCCAGCGGCGTGTACTTCCAGCCGCACAAGCTGCACACCTTGGGGCACCGCGGCGACTACTACCAGGTGCGCGGGCCGCTGAACATTCCGCGCACGCCGCAAGGCCACCCGGTGTTGATCCAGGCGGGCTCTTCCGAGCCGGGCAAGGCGTTGGCGGCGCGCACCGCCGAGGTGGTGTTCACCGCGCAGCAGACCCTGGGCAACGCCCAGGCGTTCTATGCCGACCTCAAGGGGCGGCTGGCGGCCCATGGCCGTGGCCGCGACGAGCTGAAGATCATGCCGGGCATCTCGCCGGTGATCGGCCGCAGCCAAGGCGAGGCCGAGGACATTTTCGGCGAGCTGCAGGCGCGCCTTGATCCGCGGGTAGGGCTGGGGCTGCTGGCCGGGATGGCCGGTGGCGTTGACCTGTCAGGGCATGACCTGGACGGCCCGTTGCCGGAGTTGCCGGTGAGCAACGCCATGCAGAGCCGCCAGGCGTTGTTCATCGACCTGGCGCGGCGGGAAAACCTGAGCATTCGCCAGCTGTACCTGAAGGTGGCGGGCGCCCGTGGGCACCACACCGTGATCGGCACGCCGCAGGCGGTGGCCGATACCCTGGAACAGTGGTTTGTGGAAGGGGCGGGCGACGGCTTCAACATCATGCCGCCGATACTGCCGGGCGGGCTGGACGACTTCGTCCAGCAGGTGGTGCCGATCCTGCAGCAGCGCGGGCTGTTTCGCCGCGAGTACAGTGGCACCACCCTGCGCCAGCACTTGGGGCTGGCGCGGCCCGGCAATCGTCATGCCGGGCCCTAGGGAGCGGGTCAGTTGCTGGCCACGGCGCCGTCGAAATCCTGTTCGCTGTCGCGCTTGTTCAGCGGCGGCAGCAGCGAGCCGATGATCATGCCCAGGGCGCTGATCAGCAGGCCGGCCAGTTGCGGCGGCCACAGGTCGCCGTCCTGGTGGGTCATTTCCAGCAGGCCCCAGGAGCTCAGGCCGAAGATGATCGCGATGATTGCGCCCTGGTTGGTGGCGCGTTTCCAGAACAGGCCGAAGAACAGCGGCACCACGGCGGCTACCAGGGTCACCTTGTAGGCGTTGCCGACCATCTCGTAGATGCTGGAGTTGGAGTACAGCGCGAACAGGCAGGTGAGGGCGGCGCCCACGGCGATGGTGATGCGCATGGCCAGCAGGAACTGGCGGTCGGTCATGTTCGGGCGCATGCGCTTGAGCACGTTCTCGGTGAAGGTCACCGACGGCGCCAACAGGGTGCCCGAGGCAGTGGACATGATCGCCGACAGCAGCGCGCCGAAGAACATGATCTGCGCAAACAGCGGGGTGCGTTCCATGATCAGGCGCGGCAGGATCATCTGCGCGTCGGTGTCCAGCAGGTCGCTGACCATTTGCGGGTCGATCATGGAGGCGGCGTAGGTCAGGAAGATCGGCAGCATGCAGAAGGTCAGGTAGCAGCAGGCACCGGCGATGGAGGCGCGCGAGGCGATTTTCTCGGTCTTGGCCGACATCACCCGGGCGTATACGTCCTGCTGGGGAATGGAGCCGAACATCATGGTCACCGCCGCGCCCAGGAAGCCCAGGATGTCCTTGGCCGAGGTGCTGTGCACCATGGTGAACTTGCCGGCTGCCGCCGCATGCTCGATCACGTGGCCTGCGCCGCCGGCCATGCTGCCCAGCAGGTAGGTGAGGTAGACCAGGCCGCAGACGATGATCAGCATCTGCATGGAGTCGTTCATGGCCACCGACCACATGCCGCCGAACAGGGTGTACACCAGCACGATGCCGGTGCCCAGCAGCATGCCTTCGGTGGTGCTGATGGCGCCGTCGGAGAGCACGTTGAACACCACGCCCAGGGCGGTCAGCTGCGCGGCGATCCAGCCCAGGTACGAACCGATGATCACCAGGCTGACGAACAGCTCCACCTTGGGCCCGTAGCGTTTGCGGAAGAAGTCACCGATGGTGAGCATGTTCAGGCGGTACAGCGGGCGGCAGAACACCAGGCCCACCAGCATCAGGCAGCCGAACGAGCCGAAGGGGTCTTCGATGATGCCCGAGAAGCCGTTTTTCATGAACGCGGCGGGAATACCCAGCACCGCTTCGGAACCAAACCAGGTGGCGAACACCATGGCGGTCACCACGGGGAAGGACATGCTGCGGCCAGCCGCCGCAAAGTCCTTGGAGTTCTTGACACGAGTGGAGGCGTAGAAGCCGACACTCACAGTGATCAGCAGGTAAACCGCGACAAACCAGATCAGCATGTGTTCTTCCCGTTCGCACGCGCAGCCTGGCCAGGGCGAAAACCTGGGCACACGCTGGCGAGGCGCTAGACAAAATTGTTTTTTTTGGACGCGTACGGGGTCTCAGGCGGGTGAGGGTGGCCAGGGGCTGGCGGTGCTCGCCCGGTGATGTCCGGTACAACGGGTCGGCAGTGTGCCAAACGCGTCAAATATGTCAAACGTTTACAGCGTGCTAGCGGAAAATTAGCGACGTCGTTTTTGCTAAAAACCAGATAACTATTTGATTAATAACGAATTAAATTGCCAGATATTTTGGTCGGCTTGTCAATAATTCTGGACCTGTGCCGCCCTTGATCCTCGCCGCGCCGGGGCCGACAATGGCGAAAACAACGCGCAAGGATTCCCATGTTCTATTCCATGGCAGCCAACGGACTGGTGCTGTTTCACGGCCTGTTCATTATTTTTGTACTGCTGGGCGGGCTGTTGCTGCTCAAGTGGCGGCGCCTGATCTGGCTGCACCTGCCGGCGGCGGCCTGGGGCGTGGCGGTGGAGGTGTTTCACCTGACCTGTCCGCTGACGTACTGGGAGAACCTGATGCGCCTGCAGGCGGGGCAGCAGGGCTATGCGGGGGGGTATGTGGAGCACTACCTGCTGCCAGTGATCTACCCGGCCGGGCTGACGGCGGGTATCCAGCTGGTGCTGGGCAGCGTGGTGCTGCTGATCAATGGCACGGTCTACTGGCGGTTGTGCCGCCGGTGGCGTGGTGAAGCGTTGCGGCCTATTCCTTGACGTCCATGAACTCGCGGGCCCAGGCCACGTAGCTCTCAGGCAGGGTGTAGGTGTGGGTCAGCTCCGTGGCACTCAGGTTCTGGGTGCTGCGGGTGAGCTTGCGCTGTTCGCGCAGGGAGTCGTAGGTGGCCTTGATGGCGGCGAAGTAGGCGCCGTGGCCATCGACGCTGATGCGCACGCCCAGTTTCGCCAGGCGGTCGTCGTCCTGCAGCGCCGGGTTGCCGTAGGTCACCAGCATCAGCGGCACGCTGAGGTGCTGGGCGATCTCTTCCAGGTGGTCGAAATCACGCACGCCCACCATGCAGATGCCATCGGCGCCGGCTTCCTGGTAGGCCTTGGTGCGGGCGATCACGTCTTCGGTGCTCAGCACGCCGGCGTGGGTGCGGGCGATGATGGTCAGCTCCGGGTCGATACGCGCTTCCAGGGCGGCCTTGATCTTGCCGATGCCTTCGGCCACCGAGATCAGGTCGGTGGACTTGCGGCCGAACTGGGCGGGCAGCAGGGTGTCTTCGATGGTCAGCGCGGCGACGCCGGCGCGCTCCAGCTCGGCCACGGTGCGCATTACGTTGAGGGCGTTGCCGTAGCCGTGGTCGGCGTCGGCGATGAACGGCAG
Source organism: Pseudomonas imperatae (assembly GCF_057128625.1). NCBI lineage: Bacteria > Pseudomonadati > Pseudomonadota > Gammaproteobacteria > Pseudomonadales > Pseudomonadaceae > Pseudomonas > Pseudomonas imperatae. The sequence goes on from NZ_JBSKHP010000030.1 coordinate 56,262, forward strand.
CTGGGCCACGCGGCCGATGCGCGTGGCCTGTTCGACGAATTCGCTCAGGGTGATCAGCGCGAAGTCCGGGGCGCCCAGCACTTGCAGGGAGGCCACCGAGCCGCCGAGGATGCCGACTTCAAAGCCCAGGTCGGCGGCGATGCGCGCCGACATCGGGTCGAACACGGAGGCGGTGTGGAAGCAGGCGTTGGAAGCGAGCAGCTGGCGGAATGCGCGACGCAAACCTTGGTGGGAAATTCTGGGCATGAGCGCTCCTCAGTGTGGCATCAATCGGTTTTACCGTCCGGGCCAAGATGAAATGGTGGGAGACTATCACACGCAATAGTACCGTTGATGTCGTTTTCGCATCATTCGATGCGTGGGCGTTATCAACAGCTTAAACGTTTCAGGTATGAACAATCCCACCACTGATCGGCGATTATACAGTGCGGGATCAAGGACTTGTACCCGCTGCTTGCCTGTGGGAGCTGGCTTGCCAGCGAGCTGTTGGGGCCTAAAAAGCTCGCTGGCAAGCCAGCTCCCACAAGGTAGCCGCAGCCACGGGAATTATTTGGGTTGCTTGGCCAGCCAGGCCTTCATCTGCGCGATCTCGGCGTCCTGGGCCTTGATGATGCCTTCGGCCAGCTTGCGGATCTCCGGGTCCTTGCCGTACTTGAGTTCGGTCTTGGCCATGTCCACCGCGCCCTGGTGGTGGGGCAGCATGCCCTGCACGAACAGCACGTCGGGGTTGTCGCTGGTGGCGTTCATGTTCATGTCCGCCGACATGCCGTGGGCGGCGTGCTGGTACTCGGCCTTCATGGCGGCGTTGTCATCGGCGTAGGCAGCGCCGCACAAGGTGGTGGCGAGCATGAAACTCAAGAGTTTGATCACGGTGTGCTCCTGCTGGTCGAAAAGGTGCAGGGTAGACCTTGCCATGGGGGGAAGGTCAAGGCCAGGTGTACGCCCTGCAACAGCGTTCCCACACTCTGCCAGCCAGCCAACAAGCCGCCTGCCGCAGGCCCCTTGGAAACACGGGCCCAGGGCCTTGGCACGCTCGCTGCAATGAGCTTCCCGGCGCGTCCCACCCCGCACAAGGAAGCCTCATGACTGCCCCGACCTACGAACACCTGCACCGGCGCTTCGCCGACGTCTTCACCCGCATCCAGGCCACCGCCGTGGCCCGCGAGCAGCAGCGCGAGCTGGCCCACGACGCCGTGGCCTGGCTGCGCGCGGCGGGCTTCGGCGCCTTGCGCGTGCCGGTGGCCCACGGCGGCCTGGGGGCCAGCTTGCCGCAGCTGTTCCAACTGCTGATCGAGCTGGGCGCCGCCGACTCCAACCTGCCGCAGATCGTGCGCGCGCACTTCGGCTTCGTCGAAGGCCGGCTGTCGAGCCGCGACGCCGCGTCCCAGGCCTACTGGTTGCCCAAGGCCGCCGACGGCCAGCTGTGGGGCGCGGCCATGGCCGAGCGCAGCGACACCTCGCGCAACGCGGTGAGCCTGAGCGCCGCAGAGCCCGGCAACCGCGCCGCCGGCTGGCTGCTGGACGGCGAGAAGTATTACTGCACCGGCACCCTGTACGCCGACTGGATTGCCGCCATTGCCGTGGACGGCGACGACTTTGTCAGCGTCTCGGTGCCCACCGATGCCCCCGGCGTCACCGTGGAAGATGACTGGGACGGCTTCGGCCAGCGCCTCACCGGCAGCGGCACCACGCGCTTCACGGCGGTGAAGGTGCCCGAGCAGCACGTGGTGCGGCGCTTCAAGAAGGACGAGCTGCGCAACGAGTCCTACCTCAGCGCCTTCTACCAGCTGTTCCACCTGGCCACCCTGGCTGGCATCGCCGACGCGGTGCTGCGCGACGCCAGCGACTTCGTCCGTGGCCGCACCCGCGGCTTCGGTATTCCCGGCCAGTCCAGCCCCAAGGATGACCCGCTGGTGCAGCGGGTCATCGGCCGCCTGTCGAGCCTGGCCTACGCGGCGCGCACCCAGGTGCTGGCCGTGGCCCAGGTGCTGCAGGACGTGCACGAGGCGGAGCAGGGCGCGCGGGCAACCGAGGCGCATTACACCGAGGCCGAGATCCGCGCCTACCAGGCCCAGCAGATTGTGCTGGAGCAGGTGCTGGAAGCCACCACGCTGCTGTTCGAAGTGGGCGGCGCCTCGGCCACCAGCACCAGCCGGCGCTTCGACCGCCACTGGCGCAACGCCCGCACCCTGGCCTCGCACAACCCGGCCATCTACCGCGAGCGGGCACTGGGCAACTACTACCTCAACGGCGTCACCCCCCATGCCGCCTGGCGCAGCCTGCAGGCCGACGAAGCCGTGCACGACGAAGCCAGCGCGGTGTGAACTGCGCCTTTCATTGACTGCAAAAAGGATCACCCATGCGTTACCGCCAATTGGGCAACAGCGACATCAAGGTCAGCGTGCTGGGCCTGGGCACCATGACCTGGGGCCATCAGAACAGCGAGGCCGACGCCCACCAGCAGATCGACCTGGCCCTGGCCGAAGGCGTCAACCTGATCGACACCGCCGAGATGTACCCCACGCCCACCCGCGCCGAGACCTGGCGCACCACCGAGCGCTACATCGGCACCTGGCTGGCCGCCAGCGGCCGGCGCGCCGACGTGGTGCTGGCCAGCAAGGTGGCCGGGCCCTCGCGTGACGGCCAGGTGCACATTCGCGACGGCCTGAGCCGCCACGACCGGCGCAACATCGTCGAAGCCCTGGACGGCAGCCTCAAGCGTTTGAACACCGACTACCTGGACCTGTACCAGCTGCACTGGCCGGACCGCACCACCAATATCTTCGGCCAGCGCGAATACCCCTACGTCGACGACAGCCACAGCGTGGCCATCGAGGAAACCCTGGCGGTGCTGGCCGAGCAGGTGCAGGCCGGCAAGATTCGCCACATCGGCGTGTCCAACGAAACCCCGTGGGGCGTGGCCCAGTTCCTCAAGCACAGCGAGCGCCTGGGCCTGCCGCGCATCGTCAGCATCCAGAACCCCTACAGCCTGCTCAACCGCCTGTACGAGGGCGGCCTGTCGGAGTTCAGCCACCGCGAGGGCGTGAGCCTGCTGGCCTATTCGCCGCTGGCCTTCGGCGCGCTCACCGGCAAGTACCTGGGCGGCGCGCGGCCCGAAGGCTCGCGGCTGTCGGCGGTGTACCGCACCTTCAACCGCTATGACAGCGCCGCGGCCCAGGAGGCCATCGCCGGCTACGTCGGCGTGGCCCTGGAGCACGGCCTGACCCCGGCGCAACTGGCCCTGGCGTACCTGCTGGACAAGCCATTCGTGGCCAGCGCACTCACCGGCCAGACCAGCCTGGCGCAGCTGCGTGACAACCTCGGTGCACTGGACGTGGTGCTGAGCGCCGAGGTCAAGGCGCAGGTGCAGGCCATCCACCAGCGCCTCCCCAATCCGGCCCCCTGAGCAAAGGAGTAAAGGCAGTGCCCAAGCAACTGCACGTCAACCTGTTCGAAATGAATTGCGTCAGCCACATCGTCCATGGCCTGTGGGTGCACCCGGAGAACAACCGCCACCGCTTCAACGACCTCGACTACTGGACCGAACTGGCGCAGCTGCTGGAACACGGCACCTTCGACGGCGTGTTCCTGGCCGATGTGATCGGCACCTACGACCGCTTCCGCGACGGCCCCGAGACTGCCCTGCGCGAAGCCATGCAGATCCCCAGCAACGACCCGCTGCTGGTGATCCCGGCCATGGCCGCGGTGACCCGCAACCTGGGCTTCGGCGCCACCTTTTCCACCACCTACGAACCGCCGTTCGCCTTCGCCCGGCGCATGAGCACCCTCGACCACCTGACCAAGGGGCGGGTGGGGTGGAACATCGTCACCTCGTACCTGCCCAACGCGGCGCGCAACTTCGGCCATGCCACCGAGGTGGTGCACGACCACCGCTACGAGATCGCCGATGAGTACCTGGACGTGCTCTACAAGCTGTGGGAAGGCTCGTGGGACGACGACGCCGTGGTGCAGGACCGCGAGCGCCGGGTGTACACCGACCCCAGCAAGGTGCGCTACATCGACCACGTCGGCGAGCACTTCAAGGTAGCCGGCCCGCACCTGTGCCAGCCCTCGCGCCAGCGCACGCCGGTGCTGTTCCAGGCCACCGGCTCGCCGGCCGGTATCGCGTTCGCCGGGCGCCACGCCGAGGTGGTGTTCACCGGCGGCGAGGACACCGCAGCGGTGCGCGCCAACATCCACGCCATGCGCCAGCAGGCCATTGCCCACGGGCGCGACCCGGCGGGGCTGAAGTTCATCGTCATGGCCGGGGTGATCGTCGGGCGCACGGACGAGGAGGTCAGCCGCAAGTTGGATAGCTATCGCCAGTTGATGAGCGTCGAGGCGTCGCTGGTGCACGCCCAGGCCGCCGTGGACCTGACCGCGTACCCGCGCGACACCTTGATCAGCGACCTGATCGAGCGCCAGGTCAAGGGCTGGGAAAGCCTGCAACGCTACGTGCAGTCGACCACGGTGGGCGCGGTGCTGGCGCGGCTGGAAGGTTTCAACCGCGAGCGCTTCTTCGTCGCCGGCACGCCGACGGTGGTGGCCGACCAGATCGAGAAGTGGCTGGACGAGGACGGCATCGACGGCATCAACCTGCGCCAGTACCTGACCTTCGAGACGGCCCGCGACTTCATCGAACTGGTGGTGCCGGAGCTGCGCCGCCGCGGCCGGTTCCGCGAGCGCTACAACGACGGCGAAACCCTGCGCGAACGGCTGTTCGGCGCCGGCAACGCGCGGCTGCCCAGCGACCACTTCGGCGCCCGCTACCGCGACCCGGCCACCCTGCGCGAGCCGGCGCGGCCGCTGCGTTTCCCGTCACCCTAGGCGCATTACCAGGTATCGACGAACCCCGGCGCGCTGCCGTGCTTGCGTGGCGGCAGCGCGTTCAGGCCGCGGATCAGCCAGGCGCGGGTGTCCTGCGGGTCGATCACGGCATCGATCTCGAGGAAGCTTGCCATGTTGATGGCCTTGCCGTTCTGGTAGGCCTTGGCCACCAGCTTGTCGTACAGCGCCTGGCGCGCCTCGGGGCTCGGTTGCGCCGCCAGTTCCTTGGCGAAGCCCAGCTGCACCGCACCCTCCAGGCCCATGGCGCCGAACTCGGCGCTGGGCCAGGCGATGGTGAACACTGGGCTGTGGAAGCTGCCGGCGGCCATGGCCTGGGCGCCCAGGCCGTAGCCCTTGCGCAGCACCACGGTGAAGAACGGCACGCTGAGGCTGGCAGCGGTGACGAACAGCCGTGACACATGGCGTACCGTGGCCTGCTGTTCCGCCGCCGGGCCGACCATGAAGCCGGGGGTGTCGCACAACGACAGCAGCGGCAGGCCGAGGCGCTCGCACAGCTGCATGAAGCGCGCGGCCTTGTCGCCGGCCGCAGCGTCGATGGCGCCGCCCAGGTGCAGCGGGTTGTTGGCCAGCAGGCCGAACGGCCGACCTTCGATGCGCACCAGCGCGGTGATCAGTCCGGGGGCGAAGTCGCGGCGCAGCTCCAGGCAGGACGCCTCGTCCACCAGGGTGTCGATCAGCGTGCGAATGTCGTAGCCACGCAGGCGGTTCGCCGGGATGGCCTGGCGCAGCAGGCGCTGGTCGGCGCACTGCCAGTCGTTCAGCGGGCCCTGGAAGTAGGCCAGGTAACGCTTGGCCATCGCCACCGCCTGCGCCTGGTCGTCGACCAGCACGTCGATTACGCCATTGGCGCTCTGCACGTGGCTGGGGCCGACTTCTTCGGCGCTGAAACGGCCCAGGCCACCGCCCTCGATCATCGCCGGGCCGGCCATGCCGATGCTGGCGTCGCGGGTGGCGATGATCACGTGGCAGCAGCCCAGCAGCGCGGCATTGCCGGCAAAGCAGCGGCCCGAGACCACGCCCACCAACGGCACCTGCGCCGACAGCCCGGCCATGGCCACGAAGGTGTGGCAGTCCAGGCCCGCCACGCCAACGAAATCGGTGTCGCCGGGGCGGCCACCGCCGCCTTCGGCAAACAGCACCACCGGCAGCTGCCACTCGCGCGCCAGGCCCAGCAGGCGGTCGGTTTTCTTGTGGTTCATCATGCCCTGGGTGCCGGCGAACACGCTGTAGTCGTAGGCCAGCACCAGGCAGCGCGCGGCCTGGGCGCCGAACAGCGCGGCGTTGACCGTGCCGGTGCCGGCCACCAGGCCGTCTGCCGGGCTCTGGGCGATCAACTCTTCGAGGCTGCGCCGGCGGCGCTGGGCGGCCAGCGCCAGGTTGCCGTATTCGCTGAAACTGTCCGGGTCGAGCAGGTCGGCGAGGTTTTCCCGGGTGGTGCGCAAGCCCTTGGCGTGGCGCTTGGCCAGCGCCTCGGGGCGGCGTTCATCCAGCGTCAGCGCGTGCCGTTCCAGGGCCTCGGCGAGGTCGGCGCGCATTTCATCAAGGTCCACGGCCTGTTCGCTGTGGTCCTCGCCGGTGGCCAGGTCCGCTGGCTGCAGAATCAACAAGGGCTGGCCCTCGCTGATGGTGTCGCCGGGGCTGCCCAGCAGTTGCTGGACGATGGCGTCGCGGTCGGCCTTGAGCACGAAATGCATCTTCATGGCTTCCAGCACGGCCAGCTCCTGGCCCTGGCGCACGTGGTCGCCAGGCGCTACTTCATGGCTGACCAGCACGCCCTGGCCCGCTGCGGTCGCCGCCACGCTGCCGGGCGGCAGTTGCAGAGACGCCTGGGTGCAGCTGGTGGGCGCCACGGCGGCCGCGGCGAACAGGCTGGGGTGCGGCACTGCGGGCGCTGCCAGCAACGCCGGCAACTGGGCGCCGATGAAACCGGTGGTCAGCGCCTGCCGGCCCAGCTCCGGGCGCAACAGCAGGTTCTGCAGGAAACCGAGGTTGCTGGCCACGCCCTCCAGGCGGAACTCGCACAGCGCCCGGTAGGCGCGGCGCAGCGCGGTGGGCAGGTCCTCGGCGTGGACCACCAGCTTGGCCAGCAGCGAGTCGAAGCCGGGGTGGCTGTGCAGGCCGGCGTAACCGCAGCCGTCCACCCGCAGGCCGCTGCCGCTGGGCGGTTCATAGGCGCTGATCAGGCTGCCGCTGGCGCGCGCGCTGCCGTCGGCCTGCATGCGCTCCAGGTTGATCCGCGCCTGCACGGCCACGCCCTGGGCACGCGGCGGCTCTGCCAGGCCCAGCTCGGCCAGGCTGTGGCCCTGGGCCAGGCGCAGTTGGGCCTGCACCAGGTCGACGCCGGTGATGGCCTCGGTGATGGTGTGTTCCACCTGCAGGCGCGGGTTGGCCTCCATGAACACGAACTGGCCAGCGGCCTCGTCGACGAGGAACTCGAAGGTGCCGATGCCCTGGTATTCGCAGGCGCGTGCCAGGCTCAGGGCGGCGTCCAGCAGCGCCAGGCGCAGGGCCGGGGCGAGGAAGGGCGCGGGGGCGATCTCCAGCAGCTTCTGGTGCTGGCGTTGCAGGCTGCAGTCGCGCTCCCACAGGTGGCTGACGGCGTGGCCGTCGCCGACCACCTGCACTTCGATATGCCGCGCGGCTTCGATCAGGCGCTCGGCGTACAGCGCGTCCTGGCCGAAGGCGGCCAGGGCCTCGGCCTGGCACAGGGGGAAGGCGGCCAGCAGTTCGGCCTCGCTGCGCACCGCGCGCATGCCACGGCCACCGCCGCCCGCCAGGGCCTTGAGCATGATGGGGCCGTGTTGCAGCAGCTGGCGCGCCGTGGCCAGGTCGATGGCACCAGCGCTGCCGGTGGCGATCGGCACGCCGCAGCGCGCGGCCAGGGCGCGGGCCTGGGCCTTGTCGCCCAGCAGCGCCAGGGCCTGGGGCGACGGCCCGACGAAGATCAGCCCGGCTGCCGCGCAGTCGCGGGCAAAGTCGGCATTTTCGCTGAGGAAACCGTAGCCGGGGTGGATGGCCTGGCAGCCGTGGTCACGGGCAACGGCGACCAGCTGCGCCCGGTCCAGGTAGGCCGGGGCGCCGCGGCCGCGCAGGGCCACCTGTTCGTCGGCCTTGCGCCGGTGCAGGGCGTCGCCGTCGTCCTCGCTGAACACGGCCACGCTGGTTATACCCAGTTCGGCGGCGGCGCGGGCGATACGGATGGCGATTTCGCCACGGTTGGCGATCAGCAGGCGGGTGATGGCTGGGGTCACAGTAGGGCTTCCAATTCCTGTTTCCTGACTTTGCCGGTGGCGGTCATGGGCAGGCCCTCGACCAGGCGCACCTGCGGGACTTTGTAGCGGGCCATGGCGCCCAGGCACCACTGCTCCAGGCTGCCGGCGGTTTCCTCGCTGCCAGGCTTGAGCACGATGAAGGCCACCGGCTCCTGGCCGCGCACCGCGTGGGCGCGCCCCAGCACCGCGCTGGCCAGCACGGCGGGGTGCTGGCCCAGCAGCGCCTCCAGCTCGCTGGGGAACACGCTCATGCCGTTGACCTTGAGCATTTCCCGGCGCCGGCCCAGGTAGCGGATAAAGCCTTGTGCGCTGATCTGGCCGAGGTCGCCGGTGTGCAGCCAGCCGTCGCGCAGGGCCTGGGCGCTGGCGTCGGGGCGCTGCCAGTAGCCTTTGAACAGCGCCGGCGAACGCACGCACAGCTCACCGGTGCTGCCCAGGGGCAGCAGCGCGCCGCTGTCGAAGTCGCACACTTTGAATTGCGTGCCGGGCACCGGCAGGCCGACGAACGTGGGGGCTTCGCGCAGGTCGAGGTCATCGGCCTGCAGGCCATAGGTGAAGGTGTCGCAGGTGTGGGTCTCGGTCATGCCGAAGCTGAACTCGAACAGCGTGCAGCCGGTCAGCGCGTGCCAGCGCCGGCGGTAGTCCAGGGTCAGCTTCTTGATGAACGAGATCGCGCCCACCCGTTGCAGCGAACGAAGGTCGTGCTCCCCCGCCTGCGGGTGGTCCAGCACCTCGGCGAGGTTGTCCACCAGCATGCCGGTGTGGGTCACGCGGTAATGGGCCACGGCGGCCATGAACGCCAGCGGCTCCCAGCGCGCCAGCAGCACCAGGCTGCAGCCGCTGTAGAGGGGGAACAGCAAGCCGGCGTTTTCCCCGGCGATCCAGAACTGCGGCAGGAAGTTCAGGCTCACCGCGTGGCGGTCGCAGCCCAGGGCGGTGGGCACGAAGCTGGCGCAGGTGTAGAGCATGTCGCGGTGGGTGTGGATGCAGCCCTTGGGCAGGCCGGTGGTGCCGCCGGTGTAGTTGAGCGCGGCGATGTCGTCGAGCTGCACGGGGTGTTCGGGCACGGCGGCCTGGCAGGCGGCAAGCGCCGGGTAGAAGTCCAGGGCGTCGGCCACTGGCCGTTTCGGCGCCTTCAACAGGTCGGGGACGGGCAGCGTGGGTCGCGCCGGGCGCAGTTCGCTGAGGCTGGTGGCGATCAAGGTGTGCAGGGCCGTGCGGTCGCGTACCTGCTGCACCAGCGGCAGCAGTTGGTCGAGGCCGATCAGCACGGTGGCACCGCAATCGCCAAGCTGGTGGGCCAGCTCCAGGTGCTGGGACAGCGGGCTGACCGGGGCGTGCACGGCGCCGCATTTGAGAATGCCGAGGAAGGCAATGTGCATTTGCGGGCAATTGGGCAGCAGCACGGCGACCCGGTCGCCCGCCGCCACGCCCAGGCTGCTCAGCAGCGCGGCGCAGCGGTCGCTGAGCTGGTCCAGCTCGCGGTAGGTCAGGCTGTGGCCGTAGAAGTGCAGGGCCGGGTGGTCAGGCTGGACCGTTGCCCAATGACGCAGGTATTCGGTGAGCGGCCGTTCGCCCAGGGGGTATTGGGCGGTGCGGGGCACGTCGGCGGGCCAGGCCTGGGCCCAGCGTTGCTGTAGCTGTGCCAGGTAGGTTGCTTCGTCCATGGAGTGGCCTCGGCGGGGGCGGGTGGGGTCAGCTTAGCCATGTCTATCCTGTTGCCGGGGCAGGATCAGCCACGTGAATGCATCGCAATTTCCCGTAGCCGTTGCCGCCAGGCTGCGCTGGCCGGTGTACACCCGGGAGATCTTCAGTGGCACAAAGGGCCAGCGCAGCCTGCGGCAGCGGCTACGCCTTCGCGGGGCCGCTACAGTGCCGGTGGGCGGCGGGCGCTGCGGGCCAGGTAGTCGGTGAGGGTGATGGCCAGGTGGTCGCCGGTGGCCAGGGCCACGTAGCCGTCCGGGCGTATCAGGTACAGGGCGTTGCGGGCGAAGCCGGTGTGGTCGAAGGCGGCTTGCCAGGGGAAGACGTGCAGGGGCAGGCCCTCGGCTTCGCACACGGCGCGCAGCTTTTCATCGGCGTTGCCGTACACGTGCACCTGCCACTCGATGGCTTTCAGCGGGGCGAAGTTGTCGGTGCCGTCGAAGGCCACCCAGGGCAGCCGATCGCCGCCATGCACGTGGCCGGCGACGCCGTCGCTGAGGGCGCTGTGGCGGTAGTGCAGGGTGAGTTGCGCCACGGTGCGGAACAGCCAGTCGCGCACCGGGCCCAGGGCCAGCGCCCTGGGAATCAGCAGCGGCGCCAGGCGGGTGCGCAGCAGGTCGGCCATGGGCCCCTGGGCGGTGGCGAAGGTGAACACGCGGTCGGTGGTGGCCACCAGCTGCCGGGCGAAGCCGATGCGTTCCTGCTCGTAGCTGTCCAGCAGGCTGTCGTCGGCGTTGCCCTTGAGCACGCTGGCCAGTTTCCACGCCAGGTTGATGGCGTCGCCGATGCCGGTGTTCATGCCCTGGCCGCCGGCCGGGCTGTGGATGTGCGCGGCGTCACCGAGCAGGAACACCCGGCCATGGCGGAACTGTTCGGTGACCCGGTGGTGCACGTGGTAGGTGGAGAACCAGTTCAGTTGGTCCACCTGCACCTTGAGGTGGTCGATGGCGCGGCGGCTGATGTCTTCGAACTGCAGGCTGTCGGCGCGGGCGGCACGCTCGTCGCGCACGGTGCCGATCAGCCGCGCGCGGCCGGTGCCGGCCAGTGGGAACACGGCCAGGAAGTCGGCTTCGTCGAGGTCCACGTGCAGCTCGCCATTGAACGCCGGGCCCTGGCCGACCACGTCGGCGACGTAGAACACCTGCTGGTAGGTGCCACCGGGAAAACCGCTGCCCAGGGCGTTGCGGGTGGTGGAGCGGGCGCCGTCGCAGCCGGCCAGGTAGCTGGCCACGCAGGACTCCAGGTGCCCGTCAGGGTGTTGCAGCTGCGCCAGCACCTGCTCGCCCTGGTCGACGAGGCCGCGCAGGGTCACGCCGCGCTCCACGCTGATGCCCTGGGCTTGCAGGCGTTCGATCAGCAGGCGTTCGTGTTCGTCCTGGGGGAATATCTCCAGGAAGCTGTAGGGCGTCAGGCCTTCGCCGATGTTGGAGAACGGCAGGTGCGCGACCGCTGTGCCCTTGACCCACAGGTTGATGGCGGCCACGGTGTGACCGTGGCGCAGGATATGGTCGCTGAGGTCCAGTTGCTGGTAGAGCTCCAGGGTGCGGGCTTGTACCGCCAGGGCGCGGGAGGTGGTGCCGGGTTCCAGGGCCTGGTCGATGATGCGCGGCTGGATGCCCTGGGCGCTTAGCCACAGGGCCAGGGCAAGGCCGGTGGGGCCGGCACCGACGATGAGCACGTCGCAGCGTTGCATGGTGGTTACCTCGTGGACGGGGTAGATTCCAGTATGGCAGGGCGTAACTTGATCTGCTTTTGATCCGGCTTTTGGGCTTTTGATCCGGCTTTTGATCTGGCTCTTGATCTGGCTTTTGATCTTGATTGTATGCCCCGTAAAGCGCCCGGGCCGACTGGAGGCGTCGCTCAACGGGCTGCCCGAAGGGCCGAGGCCGCAGGCCGAAGAGACGGTAACCCGCAGGCTTCTATAGCGGGTGCCGTCTGCCCGTTGATCGGCGCCGGAAGGAGGGGACCCGTAGCGCAGCGGAGGGCCCAAGCAGGGGCAAGCCTTTTTTGGTTACTTTTTGAGGCGTTTGTCAAAAAGTGACCCGCCGTAAGGGCGGAAAGGTGATTGTGCATCACCCTAGGTAATGGATATGTTCACGATATGTGGATCCCGCTTTTTAGGGTTTCGGACATATCCATTTTCGTGGTGCGACCACCGACCGTTCCGGCCTTACGCCGGGTCACTTTTTTCAGTCGAAAAAAAAGTAACCAAAAATTCTCGCCCCTGCTTGGGCCCTCCGCTGCGCTACGGGTCCCCTCCCTCCGGCGTCGCTCAAGCGGACGACGGCCCGGAATAGAAGCGCCTCCGGTTCCGTCTCCCTCGGCTACGCCTCGGCCCGCTTGATCAACGCCTCCGGTCGGCCCGGGCGCTTAACGGGGCCAAGATCAAAAGCCAGGTCAAAAGCGAGATCAAAAGCAAAAGCCAGATCAAAAGCCAGGTCAAAAGCTACCGCGCAGCTATAAAAAAACCCGGCATTCGCCGGGTTTTTTCGTCAAGGGCGTGGGCCGCCTTCGCCTTCGTGGTGGAAGTGCTCGGGGCCATGGCCTGGGCCTGGGCCGCCATGCATCGGCGCTGGGGCCGGGCCGCCGTGATCGTGGTGGTGGCCACCGTGATCATGCTCCAGCAGGTTGGAAACGGCCACGCCCAGCACGCCACCGGCTACACCACCGATGACCGCGCCCTGGGTGCCGCCAACCTGATTGCCGACGACCGCGCCACCGGCGGCACCGACCACGGCGCCAACGACGTCGTTGGCCATGGCGGCGGTGCTGCAGAGGCTCAGGGAAAGTACCAGGGCGGAAAGAATGCGCATTTCGTTAACTCGTTGAAAAGAGTCGCAATTCTGCGAACCCACTAGTTAGATAGCAAGCTAATCAAGGTATCTGGAATGCTACAAATGCTGGCAAGGGCTCAAGACCGGGCGTTGCCACGGGGCTGCGGCGCGTCGAGCAGATGAGCGGCAAGGATGTTGTTGAGGAAACGGAACTGGTCGTTCAGGCCCACCACCTCGTTGCTGAAGTGCTGGCTGGCCTGGGGCATCAGCACCGAGTCGAAACCGTTGTTGGTGATCAGTTGCAGCGGCGCTTTCAGCGACACCACGTCTTGCACGTAGTAGTTCTTGCCAAAACGGGGGAAGCGGACGTTCAGGGTCACGGGTCGGATCATGGGGCAGGCTCCGGGGCAGTAGGAATCATCAACGTGGTTGATATTCGTTGGGCTGAGCTTCGAACGCAGGCGGGTGAAACTCAAGTGAACGTTTGTGCATGTACAAGCTGATAGCTATTGGCTACTAACGGCGGCGCGCGCCATGTCCACGGCCGGGAGGATGAATAGGTGCAGGGTGACGGCGGTCAAGGCCAGGCAGGTGAGCAGATGGATAAGCATGGGGCGGTTCCTCCCGATACGTGGTGTATGCAGGGGATGTTACGCCGCTGGGGGAAAGGCGGAAGACGAAGCGCGCGATGGTGGTTATCGATGGAATTGATGGTGGTGGGTGACGCGGCCTGCGGCCGCTGCTACAGGGCGTAGCAGCGGCTGCAGGCCGCGTCCGGGGCTTACTGCACCACCCGGTAGCACGGCACGTACGCCGCGCCGCCAGGCAGCTTCATGCGGTGCTGTTCGACGAAGGCGTTCAGCAGCTTGTCCAGCGGCTGCATGATGGCCGGGTCACCGTGGATCTCGTACGGGCCGTGCTGCTCGATCAGGCGGATGCCCTTGTCCTTGACGTTGCCGGCGACGATGCCGGAGAACGCCCGGCGCAGGTTGGCCGCCAGTTCGTGGGGCGGCAACGCGCGGCTCAACTGCAGGCTGGCCATGTTCGCGTGGGTGGGGTCGAAGGGGCGCTGGAAGCCTTCCTCGATCTTCAGCAGCCAGTTGAAGTGGAAGGCATCGTTGCGCTCGCGGCGGAACAGTTTCACGTCCTTGAGGCCCTGGGTCATCTGCCGCGCCACTTCGGCCGGGTCGTCGATGATGATCTGGTAGTGGCGCTGGGCGGCTTCGCCCAGGGTGGCACCGACGAAGGCGTGCAACTGCTCCAGGTACGGCGCCGCGCTTTTCGGCCCGGTGAGCACCACGGGGAAGGGCAGGCCGGCGTTGTCCGGGTGCATGAGGATGCCCAGCAGGTACAGGAACTCCTCGGCCGTGCCGGCGCCGCCGGGGAAGATGATGATGCCGTGGCCCACGCGCACGAAGGCTTCGAGGCGCTTCTCGATGTCGGGCAGGATCACCAGCTCGTTGACGATGGGGTTCGGCGCCTCGGCGGCGATGATGCCCGGCTCGGTGAGGCCCAGGTAGCGGCCGCCGCTCATGCGCTGCTTGGCGTGGGCGATGGTGGCGCCCTTCATCGGGCCTTTCATCACGCCCGGGCCGCAGCCGGTGCAGACGTCCAGCTTGCGCAGGCCCAGCTCGTGGCCGACCTTCTTGGTGTACTTGTACTCATCGCTGTTGATGGAGTGGCCGCCCCAGCACACCACCATCTTCGGCTCGACGCCGGCACGCAGGGTGCGGGCGTTGCGCAGCAGGTGGAAGACGTAGTCGGTGATGCCCTGGGAGGTGCTCAGGTCGATGCGCGTGCTGTCCAGCTCGTTCTCGGTGTAGACGATGTCGCGCAGGGCGCTGAACAGCATTTCCCGGGTGCTGGCGATCATCTCGCCGTCGACGAAGGCGTCGGCGGGGGCGTTGAGCAACTCCAGGCGCACACCACGATCCTGTTGGTGAATGCGCACTTCGAAGTCCTGGTAGGCGTCCAGGATGGTCTTGGCGTTGTCGATATGCGCGCCGGTGTTGAGGATGGCCAGGGCGCACTGGCGGAACAGGGTATAGATGCTGCCGGAACCGGCTTCGCTCAGTTGCTGTACTTCGCGTTGCGACAGGGTCTCCAGGCTGCCCTTGGGGCTGACGGATGCATTGATTACGTGTCGTTGTTGAGTCATTGCACATTCCTTGAGAGCAATGGAGCCAACCCGCGGCTGGCTTCATTCAAACGTTGTGAATCCGGCCTGGCACGGGCCGGAACTGCTGCACGACAGAAGAAAGCCTCCTCTTTGAACCGGATGACGATGATGGAAAAAACCGGATAACCCGAGAGTGGCATCAATGCCGTGGATTATCAAATTTGTGGTTTTTTACCGGGCTGAAGGCTTGCGACGCGGGCGCGACACCACCGATTCGATGTTCTTGCGGCCAATCAGCATGGCCTGCGGGTTTTGTGGTTCGAGCCACTTGTACATCACCAGGCAATCCACCAGCCCCAGGCGGGCGTGACGGTAGGCCTTGGGCAGGCGCCCCACGGTGTCGAAGCCCAGCTTGGTCCACAGCGCCACGGCCACTTCGTTGCTGGCCACCACCGAGTTGAACTGCATGGCCAGGAAGCCGCTGTCGCGGGCCAGGCGCTGGGAGTGCTCGCACATCAGCCGCGCCACGCCACGGCCGCGGGCGGCCTCGGTGACCATGTAGCCACAGTTGCACACGTGGCTGCCGGGCCCGGCGGCGTTGGCCTTCAGGTAGTAGCTACCCAGCAGCACGCCGTCTTCCTCGGCCACCAGGGTGTGCTGCGGCAGGCCCAGCCACAGCTGGCGGGCTTGCTCGGCGGTTACCGCGGGGTCGTAGGCGTAGGTCTCCTGGGCGGCGACCACGGCCTGGAAGGTGGGCCAGAACGCGTCGAAATCGGCGTCGGTCATGGGGCGGATGTGGATCATGGCGGTCCTTGGGCAAAAACGATGAGGCAGTGTACCAGCCCGGTTCGCAGGCGCCGAACACATAGCGGGCGATGATCGAACAGTTAATGTTCTTAATGGTTAATAATATTATCCGGTTGGTCATACTCCGGGTGTGCCGAAGGATATCGGCACGTGTTCCGACAAAAACAATAAACGGAGTCAGATTGCCCATGGCACAGCCTTTCATGCCGCGCAGGCCGCGTCGCGCCTGCACCCTGGCCGTCACCTTGAGTGCCGGCTGCCTGGCCCAGGCCAGCGGGGTGCAGGCCGAAGGATTCTTCGACGACGCCAGCGCCACCCTCAATACCCGCAACGCCTTTTACCAGGGCAATTTCAAGAACAGCGACGCCACCCAGAACAAGCGCCAGGAGTGGGCCCAGGGCTTTATCCTGCAAGGCACGTCGGGGTTTACCCCCGGCGTCGTCGGGGTTGGCGTCGAGGTGATCGGCAAGTGGGGGGTACGCCTGGACAGCGGCCCCGGCACCGCCGGCTCCGGGCTGCTGCCCAAGACTGCCAGCGGCGCCCCCGGCGAATATGGGCGGCTGGGCGGGGCGCTGAAGTTCAAGGGCTTCAACACCTTGGTTAAGGTGGGCGAGCAGATGCCCAGCCTGCCGGTGGTGCGCACCAATGACGCGCGCCTGCTGCCGCAGACCTACGTGGGCGCCACCCTGGTGTCCGACCCGGTGAAATGGGCGACGCTGTACGGCGGCCGGCTGGACAGCTTCAGCAACCGCGACTCCACCAACCAGGAAAAGCTGCACATGCACGGCAGCAGCATCGACGGTGATTATTTCGATTACCTGGGCGGCGAATTCCGCCTGGTGGACGGCCGCCTGCAGCTAGCCTATTGGCATGCCGAGCTGAAGGACATCTACGCCCAGGACCTCTACCGCTTCACCTACGACCAGCCCATGGGCACCGGGATCCTGCGCCTGGACACCGGCCTGTACGTGAGCACCGAGCAGGGCGCGGCCAAGGCTGGCGACCTCGACAACCGCGCTGCCTACGCCGGGCTTAGCTGGCGGCAGAGTGGCCATACCTTCCTGCTGGGGCTGCAGAAAATGTTCGGCAAGGACGACTTCGTGGGCCTGCAGGACAGCCCCACGGTGATGACCAACCACGTCAACAACATCTTCGGCTACGCCCACGAGCGCTCCTGGCAGTTGCGCTACGACTACGACTTCGCCGCCAGCGGCGTGCCGGGGCTGGTGGCCGGGGCCAAGTACGTGCACGGCTGGGGTGTGCAGCGCAGCAACGCGGTGGACGGGCATGAGTGGGAACGCGACTTCAACGTGCGCTATGTGATTCAGTCGGGGCAGTGGAAGGATCTGAGCCTGTCGTTGAGCCTGTACAGCCTGCGGTCGACGTTCCAGAGCAGCCTGGATGAGACGCGGTTTACGGTGGGGTATCCGATCAAGTTGTTTTGAGCCCTGACGCGGCCGTTGGCCGCTGCTACGCCCCTGTAGCAGCGGCCAACGGCCGCGTCCCACTCATCAAGGCTCCTGACAAGCAAACACATCCCCCTGGCCCTGGTAATGCGCCTCCTGCGGGTAGGCGCACAACGGCCGCGTGCGCCCGGGGAACGCGCTGCCGCGGGCCAGCAGTTGCGCCGGTGGCTGCTGCTTGTCCTGCCAGGTTTCCATGGCGGTCAGCGGGTCGAAGTCATCCAGCGCCGGGCCGTCGCCGCAGTGGGTCATGCCGGGCACCACGAACAGCCGCGCCCATTGCTCGGCCTGCTGGCGGCCGCCGTTGTCGCTGGTCAGGCGCGCCCAGTAGCGGCGCAGGTCGTTGGCGGAGAACACCGGGTCGCTGTTGCCCTGCACCACCAGCAGCTTGCCGCCGCGCTGGGTGAAGCTGGAGTACTGGGTGGCGACCGCGTCGTTGATCGCCGCCGTCTGCGCGGTGGTTGCGACCGCCTGGTCGAAATTGAAGTGGGCCAGGTCGAGGTTGGCCTGCGCCGGGGTCATGAAGTACAGCCCCAGCGAGCCGGGGGTGAGGGTGGCATTGCGGGCGTCGGCCTTGCCGGTGCTGGACTGCCCCAGTTTCCACACGCGCCAGCCGTCGGAGGCGATGCCGGCGTCCCATGGCCAGTCGCTGTACAGCGCCTGGCCGTGGCTGTCGTGGGCGCCGTTGAACACCGCGTGCAGGGCCTCGACCTTGGCCTGGCTGAGGCAGCCGCTGGCCTGGCCGTCCTTGCAGGTAAGCACGGCGGGGTCGAACTGGCAGTGGCTCATGGCGTCGATGCTGCCGTCCTTGAGCCCGTCCAGGGCGTCGCAACGGTCCAGCACGGCCTTGGCCAGCAGGTCCTGGTCGGCTTGGGTCAGGGCCTGGGCCAGGATCGGCTGGCCGTCGGCGGTGCGCGGCGCCGCGCGGCTGAAGGCCTGGGTGTCCCAGGCCTGGGCCACGGCGGCGCGGCTCAGGCGCAGGCCGGGGTTGCCGGCGATGATGCCGTCGAACTGGGTGGGGAAGCGCTGGGCGGCCACCAGCGCCGCGCGGCCGCCGTTGGAGCAGCCCATGAACACGCTGTGCGCCGGGGCCTTGCCGTAGTAGGCGAGGATCAGCGCCTTGGCCTGGGCGGTGACGCTGCCGATGGCCGCGTAGGCGTAGTCCAGGCGCGCCTGCTGGTCGACGCCGAAGCGCGAGTCGCTGTTGTCCTTGCCGGTGTGCCCGGAGTCGGTGCTGACCACCGCGTAGCCGCGGTCCAGGGCGGGCAGGGCGCTGGCGCCGCGGAACGGAATGGCGCCCAGGGCCTGGCCGACCACGCCGTCCATGCCGCCGCCGCCCTGGAACAGGAAGCGGCCGTTCCACGGGCTGGGCAGGCGCAGTTCGAAGTGGCTGCCGTAGGCCTGGCCGTCGGCACCGGTGCGCGCGCCGATCACGCCTTGCACCAGGCAGTGGGCCGGCATCGCGGCCTTGCTCAGGGCGGCGCCGGTCAGCGCCGCGCGGCCGGGGTTGGCCTGGGGTAGCTGGCCGGCGGCCACCCACTGGTGCAGGCTCAGGGTGACGTCGGCGCTGCTGCTGGTGAGCGCCGCGCAGCGCTGGGCATCGTCGTCGGCCAGGGCAGCACCAGCCACCACGCACAGGCTCAGTAGGGTCGGGGCAAAAGGTCGTTTCACGAGCAAATCCTTTTTGTTGTTGTGGCGGAATGAACAATATGGTTAATACTATTAACTACTTTGCTGGTCAAGCCGCTTCCCTACAACAACTCGAAAGGATGCCCTCATGCGCCGTCACCCGCTGGTACTCGCCTTAAGCCTGCTGCTGCCCGTTACCCTGGCCCACGCCGCCGACACCGCGCCGGTGCTGGAGCCGGTGTACGAGGCCGTCATCGACATCGCCCCGGGCGAAACCCTGGGCAAGGGCCCGTTGGGCGAGCGCTTTCGGGTGCCGATCACCGGCGGAGAGTTCCACGGCGCGGGGCTCAAGGGCAGGATCCTGGCCGGCGGCGCCGACCGCCAGCTGCTGCGCGCCGATGGCGTCAAGCAGCTGGACGCGCTGTATGAGATGCAGACCGACGACGGCGCGGTGCTGACCGTGCGCAACCAGGTGCTGGTGCATGGCAGTGGCGCCGGGCGCTATGCGTATTCGACGGTGAATATCCAGGCGCCGGATGGGCCGTATGGGTGGCTGAACCAGGCGGTGTACGTGGGCAGCCTGACCAGCCTCAAACCGGCGAAGGACGCGGTGCTGGTGAAGGTGTATCGGGTGCGGTGATGGTTGGGGACGCGGCCTGCGGCCGCTGCTACACGACGGCCGCGTCCATTCAGATCAACGCCCGCAGCGCCTGCTGGAACGCCTCGATGTTCTGTTCGTGGCGCTTGTAGTAGGTCCACGGCCCGATGCGTTGCGAGGTCACCAGCTGCGCGCGCTGCAGCGCCGCAAGGTACAGCGACACGGTGGACTGCGAGAGGTTGGCGCGCGCCTGGATGATGCTCACGCACACGCCCACCTCGTCGGGGTTCACCTGTTGTTCGGGGAAATGCTTGCTCGGCTCTTTCAGCCAGCCAAGAATCGCCAGGCGGGTCGGGTTGTCGAGCGCCTTGAGGGCTTCGTTGATATCGATGCTCATAAATCACACAGTCGGGTAATCCCGTGATTTTACGACACTTGTGCCTGGCGCGTCAGGGGTTTACTCGCTATGGACCGGATAGTCTATATAGCCGCGTTCAGTGCCACCGTACATGCTCGCCGCATCCAGTGGGTTCAGCGCCAGGCCGTGGGCCAGGCGGCGCGGCAGGTCGGGGTTGGCGATGAAGGGCCGGCCGAAGGCGATCAGGTCGGCAAGGCCTGCGTCCAGCACGCGGTTGCCGCGCTCGGCGGTGTACTTGCCAGCGTAGATGATGGCGCCGCTGAAGGTGTCGCGCACCACCTGGCGGAAGTCCGCCGGCAGCTCCGGGGCGTTGTCCCAGTCCGCCTCGGCAAGCGACAGGTAGGCGATGCCGACGTCTTCCAGCACCTGGATGGCCTGCAGGTAGGTGGCACGCGGGTCTTCTTCCACCAGCCCCAGGTACACCCGCGCCTCGTCGGTGCTTTCGAACAGCGGCGAGAAGCGCACGCCCAGGCGCTCCTTGCCCACCACCGCAGCGACGGCCTGGGTGACTTCGCGCAGGAAACGCAGGCGGTTGGCCAGGCTGCCGCCGTATTCGTCGTCGCGCTGGTTGCTGTGGGCGGAGATGAACTGGTTGATCAGGTAGCCGTTGGCGCAGTGGATCTCCACCCCGTCGAAGCCAGCGTCCAGGGCATTTTGCGCGGCGTTGGCGTACAGCTGCACCAGCTCGGCAATTTCCTCGCGGCTCAGGGCGCGTGGTGTCGATGGCGGGCACAGGGCACCCGTGCCCGGGCCGGTTTCCACGAACACGCTGACGCCTGTCGCGGCAATGGCCGATGGCGCCACGGGCGCATCACCGTTGGGTTGCAGCGAGGTATGCGACACCCGGCCCACGTGCCACAGCTGGGCAAAAATCACTCCGCCTTCGGCGTGCACGGCCTCGGTCACCTTACGCCACCCAGCCACCTGCGCGGCGCTGTGGATGCCCGGCGTCCAGGCATAGCCCTGGCCACGCGGTTCGATCTGCGTGCCCTCTGTCACCATGAAGCCGGCGCTGCTGCGCTGGCGGTAATAGGTGGCCATCAGCGCGTTGGCGACGTTGCCCGGCTGGCTGCTGCGCGAGCGCGTCAGGGGAGGCAGCACGATGCTGTTTTTCAGGGTGAACGGGCCGAGGGTGGCGGGGCGGAACAGCGCGGAGTCTTTCAAGTGGGAGCCTGTGGTTCAGCGATAAAGTGGCAATAGTGTAAACTAGATATTCATATATCTCAATATTACGATTCCGCGTAGCAGCGGCCGCAGGCCGCGTCCCACCCCACCGCGGTCGCCTTGGGAGAACGCGGTGCCGGCGGACGCAGCCTGCGGCAGCTGCTACGGGGTTACACCCACACGTCGTTGCTGGCCGTACGGTCGCCGCCCTGGTCGCCGGTGTTGAGCACGCCGCGCGGCTCGATCAGTAGCAGCTTTACTTCCTGCGCAGCGCAGGGTTTGTGCTCGACGCCCTTGGGCACCACGTACATCTCCCCGGCATTGACGGTGACCGCGCCGTCGCGCAGTTCGATACGCAGGCAGCCCTCGACCACGATGAACGTCTCATCGGTGTCGGCGTGGCTGTGCCACACGAATTCGCCGTGCAGGCGGGCGATCTTGAACTGGTAGTCGTTCATCTCGGCAATCACCTTGGGCTGCCACTGCTCGCTGAACAGGCTGAATTTCTGCTGGAAATTGATGGATGCTGGCATGCTTGGATTCGCTCTGGTGGTGGATGGGCGAACCTTAGCGGGCGGCACCAGGCAGGGTCTTGTATGATCGTGCAGTGTTGCGAATCACCCGCAGGAAGCTGAGCATGACCACCACCGACTGGGTACTGCCTGCCGCGCACCCCACGCGTTTCGAGCGCCTGGAAGCGCGCTTCGCCGGCCACGGCTTTACCCCGCACCGCCACGACACCTACGCCATCGGCCGCACCCTGGCCGGGGTGCAGAGCTTCAACTACCGCCGCGCCCTGCGCCACAGCCTGCCGGGCGGCACCCTGGTGTTGCACCCGGACGAGGTGCACGACGGCCAGGCCGGCACCGAGGCGGGGTTCCAGTACCGCATGATCTACCTGGAGCCGGCGTTGATCCAGCAGGTGCTGGGAGGCCAGCCGCTGCCCTTCATCGAGGGCGGCCTGAGCAATGACCCACGGCTGTTCGCGGCCACCCAGGTGCTGCTGGGCGACATGCACAGCGCCATCGACCCGCTGGCCGAGGACGACGCCCTGTTCGACGTGGCCCAGGCCCTGGCAGCCGCCGCCGGGCAGAAGCGCCCGCGTGGCGCCCTGGATTTCGTCGCGGCGGAGCGCGCGCGGCAGTTCATCCATGCCACCTTGGGCGAGGCCATCTGCCTGGCCGACCTTGAGCGGGCCAGCGGGCGTGATCGCTGGGGCCTGTCACGGGATTTTCGTGCGTTGTTTGGCACCAGCCCTTACCGTTACAGCGTGCAGCGGCGGCTGGAGGGTGTGCGGCGGGCGATGCTGGCGGGGTGTTCGCTGGTGGAGGCGGCGGTGGTGGCGGGGTTTCATGACCAGGCGCATATGAGCCGGTTGTTCAAGCAGGCGTACGGGGTGGCGCCGGGGAGGTGGCTGCGGATGTTGGGTACGCGGTGACACTGCGCGCTTGTGCGCGCGTAACCTGCGTCCCCCGCGAACCGCTTGTGATCTTGATCCCGTGAGGCCTTTGATCTTGATTGTGTGCCCCGTAAAGCGCCAGGGCCGACTGGAGGCGTCGGCCGAGCGGTCCACGGCGTAG
>NZ_JBSKHP010000031.1:0-76046 GCF_057128625.1 Pseudomonas imperatae
CGCCTGCATCGCGGCCAAGGCCGGCTCCTACCACGAATAGGGTAGGAGCCGACTTTAGTCGCGATGCAGACGACGCCATTTCAAGACAGTTGCTGCTACGTGGGTAAAACAATGCGGTCCCGCGTCCCGGGGCGCCACATAATCGCCCACGGGGCAGCGCTTTTGCGCAAATTGCGGTAGGCTGCCTTCTTTAGGTTTTTTTGGAGTACTTCCCCATGGCCAAAGCCACTGCCCGTCACATCCTGGTTTCCTCCGAAGCCAAGTGCAACGAACTGAAAGCGCAAATCGAAGGCGGCGCCGATTTCGCCGAAGTCGCCAAGGCCAACTCCACCTGCCCATCCAGCCGCCAGGGCGGTGACCTGGGTTCGTTCGGCCCAGGCCAGATGGTCAAGGAATTCGACACCGTGGTGTTCAGCGCCCCGATCAACGTGGTGCAAGGCCCGGTCAAGACCCAGTTCGGCTACCACCTGCTGGAAGTCACCAGCCGCCAGGACTGATACCTGTCCCGCTGCTGACGGCCCGCCTTGTGCGGGCCGTTTTGTTTGTGATCAGTGCCTTGGTTGATGATAGGGTAAGCACGCGCCCACACTCATTCGAACAAGGCAGACAATGCGCTCGGTTTTCGCCCTTCTCCTGCTGACCGCCCAGTTGCTGATGCTCCCCTGCGCCCTTGCCGCCGCGCAGCACGCCCTCACCGTCTACGGCGAGCCGCCCAAGTACCCCGACGGCTTCAAGCACTTCGACTACGTCAACCCCGATGCCCCCAAGGGCGGCAGCCTGCGCCGCTCGGCCGTGGAAATCGGCCAGTTCGACCACCTGCTGCCTTATATAGACAAGGGCATCGGCGTGAGCCAGGTGGACGGCCTGCTGTACGCGCCCCTGGCCCTGCGTTCGCTGGACGAGGCCTACACGGTGTACGGCCTGATCGCCGAGAAAATGGAGCGCGACGACAGCGGCCTGTGGCTGCGCTTCTATATCAACCCCAAGGCGCGCTTCAGCGACGGCGTGCCCATCACCGCCGCCGACGTGAAGTTCACCTTCAATTTGCTGATGACCCAGGGCAGCCTGCGCTTTCGCACCCAGTTCGCCGAGGTGAAGGACGTCGAGGTCGAAGGGCCGCGCCAGGTGCGCTTCGACTTCAGCGCCAACGACAACCGCAGCCTGCCCCTGGACCTGGCCTCGCTGCCGGTGCTGCCCGAGCACTGGTGGAAAGACCACGACTTCGCCAACGGCGGCGGCTTCGAGGCCGCGCCCGGCAGCGGCCCCTACACCGTGGGCAAGGTCGACAACGGCCGCAGCATCACCTTCCAGCGCGACAAGGACTGGTGGGCCCGGGACCTGCCGGTGACCCGCGGGCTGTACAACTTCGACCAGTTCGGCATCGAGTTCTTCGGCGACACCGAGGTGGCGCGCCAGGTGCTGCTGGGCGGCGCTTTCGACTACAACCGCGAGTTTTCCGCCACTGGCTACACCATCAAATACAACAGCGCGGCGCTGGACGACGGCCGCCTGCAACGCGCGCACCTGGCGCCGCAAAGCCTGCAGGCCGCCCAGGGCTTCGTGTTCAACCTGCAACGGCCGGTGTTCAAGGACCGTCGCGTGCGCCAGGCCCTGGCCCTGCTGTGGGATTTCGAGTGGACCAACCGCCAGCTGATGCGCAGCATGTACATCCGCCAGCAGAGCTTCTTCGCCAACAGCCCGCTGGCAGCACGGCAGCTGCCGGACGCCGCCGAGCTGAAGATCCTCGAACCCCTGCGCGGGCAGGTGCCGGACGAGGTCTTCACCCAGGTGTTCGAAGCCCCGCGCACCGACGGCAGCGGCTTTATTCGTGACAAGCAATTACAAGCCCTGGCGCTGTTGAAGGCCGCCGGCTGGACGCCCGACGGCGACCGCCTGGTGAACGCCGCCGGCGAGCCGCTGAGCTTTACCTTCCTCAATGGCCAGCCCGGCCTGGAAAAACTCATCCTGCCGTGGAAACGCACGCTGGCGCAGATCGGCATCGACCTGCAGATCCGCCGCATCGACTCTTCCCAGTACATCAACCGGCTGATGGCCCGGGACTACGACATGATCATCACCGGCTACCCGGTGTCGCCCTCCCCCGGCATGGAGCTGTCCAACTACTTCGGCTCCGCCAGCGCCACTGATACCGGCTCCAGCAACTACATGGTGCTCAAGGACCCGGCCGTGGACACGCTGATCAAGGGCCTGGTCAATGCCAGGACCAAGGCCGACATGACCGAATACGCCCACGCCCTGGACCGGGTGCTGCAGTGGAACTACTACTGGATTCCCAACTACTACCCGCCAGGCACCTCTACCGTGTGGTGGAACCGCTTCGGCATTCCCGCGCACCCGGCGCCCAATGACGAGGCCCCGGAAAGCTGGTGGCAGGTCAGCCCCACGCCGCTGACCAACGCGCAAATGGCCGAGCTGCGCGCCAAGGAGGCCCACTGATGCTGGCCTATACCCTGCGGCGCCTGCTGCTGATCGTGCCGACGCTGCTGATTATCCTACTGGTCAATTTCGTCATCGTGCAGGCGGCCCCCGGCGGCCCGGTGGAGCAGGCCATCGCCCGCCTGCAGGGCCTGGGCGGCGTGGCCGTGGGCGGTGGCGGCGGCGATTCGGCCCAGGGCGCGTCGCGCGCCAGCCGTGGCCTGGACCCGAAACTGATCAAGGACATCGAGCACCAGTACGGCTTCGACAAGCCCGCACCGGAGCGCCTGTGGCTGATGATCAAGAACTACGCCACGCTGAACTTCGGCAACAGTTTCTTCCGCGGCGCCAAGGTCACCGACCTGATCCTCGACAAGATGCCGGTGACCCTGTCCCTGGGCTTCTGGGCCACGCTGATCACCTACCTGGTGTCGATCCCGCTGGGTATCCGCAAGGCGGTGCACCACGGCAGCCACTTCGATATCTGGAGCAGCACCGCCATCATCATCGGCTACGCCATGCCGGCGTTCCTGTTCGCCATGCTGCTGATTGTGCTGTTCGCCGGCGGCACCGAGCTGAACTGGTTCCCGGTGCGCGGCCTGGTGTCGGAAAACTTCGACCAGCTGTCCACCCTGGGCAAGGTCGCCGACTATTTCTGGCACCTGGTGCTGCCGGTGACCTCACTGGTAATCGGCGGCTTCGCCACGCTCACCATCCTTACCAAGAATTCGTTCCTCAACGAAATCACCCGCCAGTACGTGGTCACCGCCCGCGCCAAGGGGGTCAGCGAGCGCCGGGTGCTGTACGGGCACGTGTTCCGCAACGCGATCCTGCTGGTGGTGGCCGGCCTGCCCCAGGCGTTTATCAGCGTGTTCTTCGCCGGTTCCCTGCTGATCGAAGTGATCTTCTCCCTCGACGGCCTCGGCCGCCTGAGCTACGAAGCAGCCGTGGCCCGTGACTACCCAGTGGTGTTCGGCACCCTGTTCATCTTCACGTTGTTCGGCCTGCTGATCAAACTGGTGGGCGACCTGTGCTACACCCTGGTCGACCCGCGCATCGACTTTGCCGGGAGGAGCGCCTGATGAAACGCCTGTCCCCGGTCTCGCGCCGGCGCCTCGACCGTTTCCGCAAGAACCGCCGCGGCTGGTGGTCGCTGTGGATCTTCATTGCCCTGTTCGCCCTGAGCCTGGGCGGCGAGCTGATCGCCAACGACAAGCCACTGGCCCTGAGTTACCACGGCCAGTGGTACTTCCCGGCCTTCAAGCGCTACACCGAAACCGAGTTCGGCGGCGTGCTGCCGTTCCAGCCCGACTACCGCAGCGACTATGTGCGCAAGCTGATCGCCGACGCCGGCGGGGAAATGATCTTCGCGCCCATTCCGTTCAGCGCCGACACCCCCAACTACGACCTCACCCAGCCGGCCCCCAGCCCGCCCAGCGCCAGCAACTGGCTGGGCACCGATGACCAGGGCCGCGACGTGCTGGCGCGGGTGATCTACGGCGCGCGGGTATCGATCCTGTTCGCCATTGCGCTGACCGTGATCAGCTCGCTGATCGGCATCCTCGCCGGTGCCCTGCAAGGCTATTACGGCGGCTGGGTGGACCTGTTCGGCCAGCGCCTGCTGGAGGTATGGTCGGGGCTGCCGGTGCTGTACCTGCTGATCATCCTCTCCGGTTTCGTCGAGCCCAACTTCTGGTGGCTGCTGGGCATCATGGCGCTGTTTTCCTGGCTGGCCCTGGTGGATGTGGTGCGCGCCGAGTTCCTGCGCGGGCGCAACCTGGAGTACGTCAAGGCGGCGCGGGCGCTGGGCCTCAACGACGGCAAGATCATCCGCCGGCACATCCTGCCCAACGCCATGAACGCCACCCTCAGCTACCTGCCGTTCATTCTCACCGGGGCCATTTCCACCCTCACCGCCCTGGACTTCCTGGGCTTCGGCATGCCGGCGGGCAGTGCTTCGCTGGGCGAACTGATCGCCCAGGGCAAGGACAACCTACAGGCGCCGTGGCTGGGTTTCACGGCCTTCTTTACCCTGGCACTGGTGCTGTCGCTGCTGGTGTTCATCGGCGAGGCATTGCGTGATGCCTTCGACCCCCGCGCCTGAGGCCAGCATGAGCGAAAACCTGATCGAAATACGCAACCTGAGCGTGGCCTTCAACGACCACACCGTAGTGCGTGAGCTGAACCTGGACATCCGTCCCGGCGAGTGCCTGGCGCTGGTGGGCGAGTCGGGCTCGGGCAAGTCGGTGACCGCCCACTCGATCCTGCAGCTGCTGCCGCAGACCGGCAGCCACACCCAGGGCAGCATCCGCTACCGCGGCACCGAGCTGCTGGGCGCCCCGGCCAACGTGTTGCGCGAGATCCGCGGCAACCGCGTGGCGATGATTTTCCAGGAGCCCATGACCTCGCTGAACCCGTTGCACACGGTGGAAAAGCAGATCGGCGAAACCTTGCTAGTGCACCGCGGCCTGACCGGCAAGGCCGCCCAGGCGCGCACCCTGGAGTTGTTGCAACTGGTGGCCATCCAGCAGCCGGAAAAGCGCCTCAAGGCCTACCCGCACCAACTGTCCGGCGGCCAGCGGCAGCGGGTGATGATCGCCATGGCCCTGGCCTGCGAGCCCGACCTGCTGATTGCCGACGAACCCACCACCGCCCTCGACGTGACCGTGCAGCGGCGCATCCTGGTGCTGCTCAAATCACTGCAGCAGCGCCTGGGCATGTCGCTGCTGCTGATCAGCCACGACCTCAACCTGGTGCGCAGCATTGCCCAGCGGGTGTGCGTGATGCGCGCCGGCGAGATCGTCGAGCAGGCCGACACCGAAACCCTGTTCTGCACGCCCAAACACCCCTACAGCTGCATCCTGATGAACGCCGAACCGGCCGGCGAGCCGCTGCCGCGCCACGAACGCCCGCCGCTGCTGGACGTCGACAACCTGCGGGTGTGGTACGCCACCAGTGGCGGCTTCCTGCGCAAGCCCCATTACGTCAAGGCGGTGGACGGCATCAGCCTGAGCCTGCAGAAGGGCAAGACCCTGGGCATCGTCGGCGAGTCCGGCTCGGGCAAATCCACCCTCGGCCAGGCCATCCTGCGCCTGCTCGATTCCCAAGGTGGCATCCGCTTCGACGGCCAGCCGTTGGAGGGCCTGACCCCCAAGCAGATGCTGCCGTGGCGCAAGCGCATGCAGGTGGTGTTCCAGGACCCTTTCGGCAGCCTCAGCCCGCGCATGTCGGTGCAGCAGATCATCAGCGAAGGCCTGGAAGTGCACGTCGAGTGCGACGCCGAAAACCGCGAGGAACGGGTGATCAAGGTGCTGGAGGAAGTGGGCCTGGACCCGGCCAGCCGCCACCGCTACCCCCACGAGTTTTCCGGTGGCCAGCGCCAGCGCATCGCCATTGCCCGGGCGCTGGTGCTCAAGCCCGACCTTATCCTGCTGGACGAGCCCACCTCGGCGCTGGACCGCACCGTGCAGAAGCAGATCGTCGCCCTGCTGCGCCAGTTGCAGGACGACCATGGGCTGACCTACCTGTTCATCAGCCACGACCTGGCGGTGATCAAGGCCCTGGCCCACGACGTGATCGTGGTCAAGGACGGCCAGGTGGTGGAGCGCGGCGCCAGCCACGACCTGTTCGAAGCCCCGCAACATCCTTATACCCGCGAACTGCTGCTGGCCGCCCACGTGCAGGCCGAGCCGCACTGACCCTGGAGGCATAGGCATGACCCTGAACGGCAAGACGGCATTGGTCACCGGTTCCACCAGCGGCATCGGCCTGGGCATTGCCCACGGCCTGGCCGCCGCTGGCGCCAAGGTGATACTCAACGGCTTCGGCGACGCCCAGGCGGTGCTGGCCGAACTGGCCCGCCACGGCACGAAGGTTGGCCACCACCCGGCGGACGTCAGCCAGCCGGCGCAGATCGAGGCGATGTTCGCCTACGCCCAGGCCGAGTTCGGCGGCGTCGACATTCTGGTCAACAACGCCGGCATCCAGCATGTGGCTGCGGTGGAAGACTTCCCGGTGGAGCGCTGGGACGCGATCATCGCCATCAACCTGTCCTCGGTGTTCCACGCCACGCGCCTGGCGCTACCCGCCATGCGCGAGCGCGGCTGGGGCCGCATCATCAACATCGCCTCGGTGCACGGGCTGGTGGGCTCCACCGGCAAGGCCGCCTACGTGGCGGCCAAGCACGGGGTGATCGGCCTGACCAAGGTGGTGGGCCTGGAAACCGCGCGCACCCAGGTGACCTGCAACGCTATCTGCCCCGGCTGGGTGCTGACGCCGCTGGTGCAGAAGCAGATCGACGACCGCGCGGCCAAGGGCGTGGACCCGCAACAGGCGCGCGAGGACCTGCTGGCGGAGAAACAGCCGTCGCTGGAATTTGTCACCCCCGAGCAGTTGGGCGAGCTGGTGCTGTTTCTGTGCAGTGAGGCCGGCAGCCAGGTGCGCGGTGCAGCGTGGAACATGGATGGCGGGTGGTTGGCGCAGTGACGCGGCCTGCGGCCGCTACATCCTGTGGGAGCTGGCTTGCCAGCGAGCTGTTGGGGCCATAAAAGCTCGCTGGCAAGCCAGCTCCCACAAGACAGTTGCTGCTACGGATGTGCGTAGCAGCGGCCGCAGGCCGCGTCCGGGGCCCGGTCAGGTGTTCTCATCATCCACCAGGTTCCAGTCAGCGCTGTCCACGTCCGCCGCCGGCTCTGGCGGCAGTGGCACGCTGCTGGGCTCATGGCCGTTTTCACGGTGCAGCTTGAGGCGCAGGCGCAGGTTGTTCTGCGAGTCGGCGTTCTTCAGTGCTTCCTCCTCGCTGATCGCCCCCTCCAGGGCCAATTCGTACAGCGCCTGGTCAAACGTCTTCATCCCCAGGTTCACCGATTTTTCCATGATGCCCTTGAGCTCGCCGAACTCGTTGCGGTGAATCAGGTCCTTGATGGTGGCGGTGCCCAGCATCACCTCCACAGCCGCCCGGCGCTTACCGTCGGTGGTCTTCACCAGCCGCTGGGAGACGAACGCCTGCAGGTTGTTGCCCAGGTCATTGAGCAGCTGCGGGCGACGGTCCTCGGGGAAGAAGTTGATGATGCGGTCCAGCGCCTGGTTGGCGTTGTTGGCGTGCAGCGTCGAGATGGCCAGATGGCCGGTATCGGCGAACGCCAGGGCGTGCTCCATGGTCTCGCGGTCGCGAATTTCGCCGATCAGGATGACATCCGGCGCCTGGCGCAAGGTATTCTTCAAGGCCGCCTGGAAGCTGCGGGTGTCGACACCCACCTCGCGCTGGTTGATGATCGACTTCTTGTGCCGGTGCACATACTCCACCGGGTCTTCGATGGTGATGATGTGGCCGCTGGCGTTGCGGTTGCGATAGTCGATCAGCGCCGCCAAGGAAGTCGACTTGCCCGAGCCGGTGGCGCCGACGAACAGCACCAGGCCGCGCTTCTGCATGATGGTCTCGAGCAGCACCGGCGGCAGCTTGAGGTCTTCGAAACGGGGAATGTCGAGCTTGATGTTACGGGCGACGATGGACACTTCGTTGCGCTGTTTGAAGATATTCACCCGGAAGCGTCCGACGCCATGAATGGACATGGCCAGGTTCATCTCCAGGTCACGCTCGAAGTCCTGGCGCTGTTCGGCGTCCATGATATCGGCGGCGATGGCCGCCACTTCGCCGGGTTTCAGCGCTTCCGCCGACAGTGGCTTGAGCACGCCGTTGAATTTGGCGCAGGGCGGCGCCCCGGTGGACAGGTAGAGATCGGAACCGTCCTGGGAGGCGAGGATTTTCAGCAGGGCTTGGATTTCCATATGCGAGGGTCCACAGGGCGACAATAGAAAAGTAAGCTATAGCTTGGCGGTAGAACACCCCGCCATGCAAATCAAAGGACAACGCACATGAGCGGCACCCCCGTCGGCAGCTCCATCGTCGAACTGATCGAACAGCTGCCGTGGCGCGACAGCCCCCTGCCCGCGCCCGCGCAGTGGCCGCAGAGCCTGCGCACCGCGGTGGACATCGTGGTGCATTCGCCCATGCCCATGCTGCTGCTGTGGGGCCCGCAGCTGTGCCAGCTGTACAACGACAGTTTCGCCCTGCTGGCGGGCAGCAACCACCCCCGCGCGTTTGGCCAGCCGGTGGACCTGATCTGGCCGCAGTTGAAGGAATTCACCGACCCCATCTACCGCGCGGTGCTGGGCGGCGAGGTGCGCACCTACGTGGAACAGGGCTTTACCCTGCCCCGCGACGCCGGCCCCGCCCAGGTATGGCTAGACCTGACCTACAGCCCCATCCGCGATGAAAGCGGCACGGTGGCCGGCATCCTGGTCACCGCCATCGAAGCCAACGAGCGCCGGCGTGTGACCGCCGAGCTGCAACGCCGCTCCGAAGCCAGCGCCAAGGCCCAGCTCGACACCGAGGAGCGCTTGCAGCTGGCGCTCGAGGCGACCAACGGCGTCGGCACCTGGGACTGGGACATCCGCGAGGACCTGTTCCAGGCCGACGCGCGCTTCGCCCAGTTGCACGGCGTGGACCCTGGCCTGGCCGGCAAGATGCCCATCGGCGAGTACCTCAAGGGCGTGCACCCTGACGACCGCGGCATGGTCGCGCGCAGCATCAATGCCTGCGTGCACAGCGACGGCGAATACGCCAACGAGTACCGGCTGCTGCGCCCCGACGGCGAAGTGCGCTGGGTGTACGCCCGCGGCCGCAGCCACAACGACCACCATGGCCGGCCGGTGCGCTTTGTCGGCGCCTCCATCGACATCACCGAGCGCCGCGAGGCCGAACGCACCCTGCTGCGCCTCAACGAAACCCTGGAAGAACGGGTGGCCGAGCGCACCGAGGCGCTGGCCGAGGCCAACCGCCGCCTGCACACCGAGATGCAGGAGCGCGAGCGCGCCGAGGAAGCCCTGCGCCACGCGCAGAAGATGGAAGCCGTGGGGCAACTGACCGGCGGCATCGCCCACGACTTCAACAATATGCTCACCGGCATCATCGGCAGCCTCGACCTGATGCAACGCTACATCGCTGCCGGCCGCGCCGATGAGATCGGCCGCTTCAGCGAGGCCGCCATCACCTCGGCCCATCGCGCCGCGGCCCTGACCCACCGGCTACTGGCGTTCTCCCGGCGCCAGTCGCTGGACCGCAAGCGCCTGGACCCCAACCAGCTGGTGCACTCCCTGGAGGAGCTGTTCAGCCGCACCAAGGGCGAACACATTCAGCTGAAGATCCGCCTGGCGCCCAACGTCTGGCCGGTGAACACCGACGCCAACCAGCTGGAAAACGCCCTGCTCAACCTGGTGATCAATGCCCGCGACGCCATGCCTGACGGCGGCACCCTGCGCATCGAGACCAGCAACCTGAGCCTGGCCGCGCCTGGCGAGGAGCCAGGGCTGGAAGCCCTGAAGCCGGGCCAGTACGTGCTGCTGAGCGTCAGCGACGACGGCGCCGGCATGACCCCGGCGATCCAGGCCAAGGCCTTCGACCCCTTCTTCACCACCAAGCCCATCGGCCAGGGCACCGGCCTGGGGCTGTCGATGATCTACGGCTTTGCCCAGCAGTCGGGCGGCCTGGTCACCCTGCACAGCGAACCGGGCCAGGGCACCTGCGTGCGCCTGTACCTGCCGCGCCACGTCGAGCAGGAGGAGGCCAAGCCCAAGGTGCTGGCGCCCCAGGGCGCGCCGCTGGCGCAGCACGGTGAAAGCGTGATGGTGGTGGAGGACGACCCGGCGGTGCGCATGCTGGTGCTCAACGTGTTGGACGAACTGGGCTACCACGCCCACCCGGCGGCAGACGCCAAGGCCGCCTTGCCGCTGCTGGAGTCGAGCCTGCGCATCGACCTGCTGGTGACCGACGTGGGCCTGCCCGGCCTCAACGGCCGGCAGCTGGCAGAGATGGCGCGCCAGCATCGGCCGGGGCTCAAGGTGCTGTTCATGACCGGCTATGCGGAAAAAGCCGCGGAGCGCCACAGCTTCCTCGCCGAGGGCATGGACATGGTTACCAAGCCGTTCTCCATCGACCTGCTGGCCAACAAGATTCGCGAGATGATCAATCAACCCGCCGCCGACAGCTGATTTGCGGCATAATCGCGCGCTTTTTCAACGTCGTTCACAGGGCCCCGCGTCATGAAAGCTCAAGCTCGCCACATTCTGGTGAAAACCGCCGAAGAGGCCGAACAACTCAAGCAGCGCATCGCCAAGGGCGAAGCCTTCGACGTGCTGGCGAAGAAATTCTCCACCTGCCCATCGGGCAAGCGCGGCGGCGACCTGGGCGAAGTGCGCCCGGGGCAGATGGTGGGCGCCATCGACCAGGTTATCTTCAAGAAGCCGCTGCGCACCGTGCATGGCCCCATCAAGAGCAAGTTCGGCTACCACCTGGTGCAGGTGTTCTACCGCGACTGATCCCCCGTAGCAGCGGCCAAAGGCCGCGTCCCGGCCCGGACGCAGCCTTCGGCAGCTGCTACGGGGTTGTCAGAACTGGGTGGTGAAGGTTTCCACCACTTTGAAGCGTTCGTCGACGATGCAGCCTACCCGCCACTTGTCGAACGTCAGGCACGGGTGCGAGGTGCCGAAGGCGATGATGTCGCCGATGCGCAGGTCTACCCCCGCCGCCACCTTCACGAACGCGTGCTGGTCCATGATGCGGGTGACCTCGCAGGCACTGACGTCATCGCCGGTGTCGCCCAGCAACCCGGCCCGGTAGCGCCGCAGCGGCTGCGGCATGCCGGCGTCATGGGCGACGTCGCGCTTGCCCAGCGCCACGATCGCACAGCCCGGTTCCGGCACCGATTGCACGTGCGCCCACACCTCCATGGCCGGGCGCAGCCCCTCGCCCAGGTCGGCACGACGAGCCAGCACGCCGCCCTGGGCGACCTTGTAGATGCCATGGTCATGGGCCACGTAGCTACCCGGGCGCAGCACGGCCAGGAAGCGCCCACGGGCGGCGTGGGCGTCGAAAGCCTCGGCAATCAGGTCATACCAGGCCGAACCGGACGCGGTGACGATGGGTTGCGGCAACGCAAAGGCGCCCTGCCCCTGCAACTCGACCGCCAGGCTGACCAGCGAGGCGGCGAAGGCGCGGATAGCGGCAATTTCCTGCTCGCCGTGGATCACCCCCTCGTAGCCTTCGATGCCGGTGAGGCGCAAGGCCGGCTGGGCAGCGATGGCGGCGGCCAGCGCCTTGACCTCGGCCTCGCTGCGGCAACCGCAACGGCCGCCGGCCACGCCGTACTCGATCATCACGTTGAGGTGCTGGCCGCGTTCGGCGAAGTATTCACCCAGGGCCAGCACCTGGTCCGGGTGGTCCACCAGGCAGTGGAAGTCGAAGCTGGGGTCCAGCAGCAGGTCCGCGACCAGGCGCATGTTCGCCGCGCCCACCAGCTGGTTGGCCATCAGCACCCGGCGAACACCGGCCGCATAGGCCGCGCAGGTTTGCACCGCGGTGGCCAGGGTGATGCCCCAGGCGCCGCGCTGCAGCTGCCGGGCGAACAGCGCCGGGGCCATGCTGGTCTTGCCGTGGGGCGCCAGCTGCGCGCCGCTGGCGCTGGCGAACGCCTGCATCCAGCGAATGTTGTGTTCCAGCGCTTCGCCGTGCAGCACCAGGGCTGGCAGGCTGACGTCGATCAACAGGTTGTCGCCCGGTACGGCGGCGCCCTTCTCCACTACTTGCATAACGTATCTCCAGGGGCGGCAACGCGCGCGATCATGCTCGGGGTTTGGCTTTGTAGGCCACGCAGTCGATTTCGACCTTGCAGTCCACCACCATGCTCGATTGCACGCACGCCCTCGCAGGCGCCAGGTGCGGCGGGAAGTATTCGGCGAAGACCTTGTTGAAGCTCCAGAAGTCGCGCGCATCGTCCAGCCACACGCCGGTGCGCACCACGTGCTCCAGGCCGTAGCCCGCCTCGTGGAGGATGGCGACGAGATTCTGCAGGGTCTTGTGGGTTTGCGCGACGATGCCGCCGTCGATGATCTCGCCGTTTTCCATGGCCACCTGGCCCGATACATACAGCCAGCCATCGGCCTCCACCGCCCGTGCGAAAGGCAGCGGTTGACCACCGGCACCTGTGCTGCCGGTGCCATGACGAGTAATGGACATGAGGACTCCTGTGCTCTCGCGCTGAACGCAATGATGGGTAATATGCACCGCCATTGTGCCAGCCGCCCCGCCCGCCATCGACGACAACTTTGCGACAGGGTTTGAAAATCCGATACCAAATTCACATGCGCGCAAGGCCGCGACCGCGCTACTATCAGCGTTTGCGCTGGACGCATGTTTTTTTCAAGGACTAGAAATGCCGCTGACTTTCCGTCGCCTCGCCCTCTTTTGTGCCTTCCTGTGTTTCGCCCTCGCCCTGATCTGGGGTACCTCCGCCGAACGCCTGCTCGCCTTCTGGGACATCCCTCACAGCGAAGCCGCCGCCTTGCTGGGCAGGCGCATTGCCGCGCTGCTGTTGGGCGTGGGCGTGATGTTTTTCTGCGTGCGCGGTTGCCCGCCGTCGCCGGCGCGGGCTGCCATGGTGCGCGGGTTCATGGTGGGCTGCCTGGCCATGGCACTGTTGGGGTTATTCGACTGGCTCAGCGGCCATGCCGGCCCCGGCATCCTGATTTCGGTGTTCGCCGAGCTGGGCCTGGGCCTGGCGTTCGTCAGCGTGGGCAATGGCGAGCGCGCCATCCTGCGGCAGATGCAAGCGTCGCGCTGATACCTCGACAAGGCACAAAAAAACCGGCGCGCCCGAAAGGGAGCAGCCGGTTTTTTTACGCGCCGTTGAACCAATCAGAGGCTGTCGTTCACCCGTCGCACCTGGTTCAGGTGGCGGTGCGCCAGGTCGGCGCGCAGGCCGGCGATCAGGTTCGAGATCGCCCGGCTGCTGTTGAGCTGCTGCGCGCTGATGCCGGTGACGGTGAGGTCCACCCGGTCCGATGTTCGATCAAACACTCGCACCGTCAGGGACTGGTCCTGGGCCAAGGTGCATTGGCAACGCTGGGGCAGAAAACTTGATTCAATGATGTTGCGCAGTTCAAGGGTGGACAACATGGCAAAAGCTCCATTTCTTATCGGTTGCGTCCGTGATTTTTCAGCGGCTTCGTGCAGCCTAGATGGCTATTTGATTGCGCGCTGCACCACCGGTCTGATGGCAGGGATCCTGCACTTTTCTTGTGCAGCTTCCATGCCCGGCCACCACCGCCAAGCGTATCGTTGAAAATCAACGACATACCCGCTAGAAATCAAAAAGCCATCATGCAAAATGCCACGTTGCAGGTCGCAACCCCTGCAATTTGCACACCTTCCCTGCGCTGAAACTTAACCGCCCTCGCCATGGTCAGCTGAAAATATCGTACAGGACGTCAGATCCCAGAGGTTCAGCCCCAGGAAGTACATATCATGGCCAAGCCGTTGAGCGAAGATCGTCGCAGCCCGCCTGCCGACACCCCCTCAGAGCCAGCTCCCATCCCGCCCCACCTGGCGCCGCAACGGGCCACTCGCGTCGAGCAGCCGCCCGAAGGCGAATGGTTGTTCGAGATCAAGCATGACGGCTACCGGCTGATGAGCCGCATCAGCGACGGCGAGGTGCGCCTGTTCAACCGCGAGGGGTTGGACTGGACCGCCGAGCTGCCGCACCAGGCGCAGGCCATCGCCGCGCTGCAGCTCAACGAGAGCTGGCTGGACGGCAAGCTGGTGCAGGCCAACGCCGAGGGCGTGGCCGACTACCTCGCCCTGCAGGAGGCCTTCGAGGCCGGCCGCTGCATGGACCTGCAGTACTACCTGTTCGACCTGCCGTTCCACAACGGCGAGGACCTGCGCGAGCAGCCGCTGGAGCAGCGCCGCGCGCGCCTGCGCAAGCTGCTGGGCAGCGCCAAGCATCCACTGCTGCGCTTCTCCGACAGTTTCACCGCCAGCACCCCGGACATCCTCGAAGGCGTCTGCACCCTGAACCACGAAGGCGTGATCGGCAAGCGCCGCGGCAGCCTGTACCGCGACGGCGAGCGGAACCTGGACTGGATCAAGCTGGACTGCGTGACCGACGCCAGCCATGCGCCACTGATGACCGAAAGCCAGGCCCGCCACACGGACGAACCCAGCCATGACTTCAGCGATGGCCACCGCGAGTCTGTCGCCGGGGTGTCCATCAGCCACCCCGAACGCGTACTCGATCGCGTCAGCCAGACAGCCCGTGTCGACCTGGCGCGTTTTTACCAGCGGATCGGCGCCTGGCTGTTGCCGCAGTTGCGCCAACGCCCGGTGGCCCTGATGCGCGCGCCCCACGGCGTCGAGGGCGACCTGTTCCTGCAGCGCCACACCGAACACCTGGCCTTGCCGCACATCACCCTGCTACCTCCCGCCCTCGACCCCGGGCACGCGCAGCTGATGCAGGTCGACCGCCTGCCGGCGCTGATCGAGGCCGTGCAGCGCGGCGCCGTGGAATTCCACGCCTGGGGCGCCACCAGCGACCGCCTGGACCTGCCCGACCGCCTGGTGCTGGACCTCGACCCCGACCCGGCGCTGCCCTGGGGCATGGTGCTGGACGCCACCGCCCAGACCCAGGCGCTGCTCGATGAACTGGGCTTGCGCAGCTACCTCAAGACCAGCGGTGGCAAGGGCATGCACATCATCGTGCCACTGGCCCGCCACGCCCGCTGGAACCGCGTGCTGGGGTTCGCCAAGGCCATCGCCCACTACCTCATGACCCAACTGCCCGAGCGCTTCACCGCCACCCAGGGGCCGCGCTACCGGGCGGGGCGCATCTTCGTCGATTACCTGCGCAACCAGCGCGGCGCCAGCACCGTGGCCGCCTACTCGGTACGGGCCCGCCCCGGCCTGCCGGTGTCCACGCCCATCGCCCGGCACGAGCTGGCCAACCTGGAAAGCGCGCGTCACTGGCACCTGGGCAACATTGGCGAGCGCCTGGAACAACTGCCCACCGACCCGTGGCAAGGCTATGACAACCGCCAACGCCTGACCACGCGCATGTGGACGCAGCTGGGCGTGGAGCCGCCCCATGATTAGGATCCGATTATTGTGTGGTTTGAAAAGGTGTTTCACTAACTGTTAGCTGGCTCATAGTTAGCACACAGGCTATCGTGCAGGTGTCGAGACAGGATGTCTCAACGTTTGCCCTTGAATGGCCAATGCCCGGAGATCCCCAACCCCGAGGGCATTGGTCTTTTTTTTGGCTGGGATGCGCCGCCCCGGCTACCCGGGGGCGCCCACCTTCATCTGCCTGCCTGGCACAGAAATAACATATTTGTTATTCTGCGCTCCATGACTTACTACCCTAACCTATTACAATGAAAGCGTTCAGGATGATGTGCTTGCATTGCCGCCGGGTTTGCGTGGCCGCTACTTTGCCTTGACCGATCGCATGGAGCTTCACGGCCCCAACCTCGGGGAACCCCACAGCAAGGCGTTTGGCGAGGGGTTGTTCGAGCTGCGCCTGAAGTCCGCTGAAGGCATTGCCAGGGCGTTCTTCTGCACCTTGGTCAACAAGCGAATCGTGGTCCTGCACAACTTCGTGAAAAAGACCGACAAGACGCCTGTCAAAGACAGACGGTTGGCCGAAACCAGAATGAAAGAGGTAAAGAACAATGCTGACTCACGCTGAGCTTAAAGCCAAGGCCTTGGCGGAGCCCGAAGCGCTGGCCGAGTACGAACGGCTGAACCGCGAGGAATTTGCCCTGCTGGACGAGATGCTCAATGCGCGCCGGGAAGCAGGGCTGACCCAGGCGCAGGTGGCCGAGCGCATGGGCACCAAGGCGCCCGCCGTGGCGCGCCTGGAGCGGGCACTGGCGTCCGGCAAGCACTCCCCCAGCCTGGACACCTTGCGCAAGTACGCCGCCGCGCTGGGCAAGAGGATTGAAGTGCATTTCGTCTGAGCGCCCTATCTGCGCGTCAACGCCGCGCCGCCAGCAGCCCCACCCCCGCGCAACTCAACAACACCGCGCTCGCGCGGTTGAACACCCGCCGTGGCCGCGGCTGGCTGAACCAGCGCTGCAGGTGGCTGCCCAGCCAGGCGTAGATGGCAATGGCCAGCCATTCCAGCAACAGGAACATGGCCCCCAGCCAGAAGAACTGCTGGCCCACCGAGGTGGGGCCGTCGACCGAGACGAACTGCGGCAGGAAGGCGGTGAAAATGAGGATGGCCTTGGGGTTGCCCGCCGCCACCCAGAACTCCTGCCCCGCCAGTTTGAACAGGCCGCGGCTGCCCGGCCCGCCCGGCGCCTGGCCGTCCACCGGGGCGCGCCACAGCTGCACGGCGAGGTAGAACAGGTACAGCGCACCGGCCACCTTGACCATCAGGAACAGCCGTTCCGACGCATGCAGTACCACTGCCAGGCCCATGGCCGCCAGGGCGATCATACCGGCGAAGGCCAGCAGCCGCCCGGCGCCCGCCAGGCACGAGGTGGCGAAGCCGTGGCGGCTGGCGTTGTTCAGGGACAGCAGGTTGTTCGGCCCCGGGGCCATGTTCAAGGCAAAGCAGGCGGGCACGAACAGCAGCAGGGTCGCAAGGTTCACGGCGTGGCGCTCCAGGCAGGACGGCCTGGCAGCTTAGCACCGCCTATCGGGCTGGCTCAACGAGGGTCGTCGGGGCTCATTTCACCGTCGTCGGTCTCGGTGCGGACCTTGTCCGGGTCCAGTTCCGGGTCCTTGTCCAGGGGAATGGGCGGCAGGTTTTCATCGCCCGGGCGCGCATCGGGCGGTACCGGGTCGGGAGCCAAGGGGTTGCTGGAGCGGTCGAGGGGGTCGGAGGTCATGGGACACCTGTACGCGCGGGGCTGGTTTTATTGTGATCGCCATCCGCGCCAGGAGTTGCCTGCTGGCGCGCTTAGGCCAGTTCCGGCTCGACCCGGTCCCGGCCACCCTGCTTCGCCGCGTAAACGCCGGAGTCGGCGCGCAGCAGCAAGGCATCAGCGCCCTCGCCGCGGCGCCAGCTGGCCACGCCGAAGCTGGCGGTGACGACGCCCACGCCATCCACCGGGGTGTGGCGCAGGCCCTGCCACAGCTCCAGGGCCAGGGCGTGGGCCTGCTCGGCGTTGCTGCCGGGGCACAGCACCATGAATTCCTCGCCGCCCAGGCGGCAGAAGACGTCGGTGCGGCGCAGGCGATGGCTGATTTTCTCGCAGATGTTCTTGAGCACCCGGTCGCCTACGGCGTGGCCGTAATGGTCGTTGATGCGCTTGAAGTGGTCGATGTCGAGCATGATCACCGACAAGTGCAGATGATCGCGCTCGGCGCGGTCCAGTTCGACCTTGAGGCGTTCCTGGAAGTAGCGGCGGTTGTGGATGCCGGTGAGCACGTCGGTCACCGACAGGGCGCGCAACTCTTCTTCCACCCGCTTGAGGTCGGAGATGTCCGTCAGGTAGCCATGCCACAGGGTGCCGCCGCCCGGCATCGGCTCGGGCGTGGCCTCGCCGCGCACCCAGCGCAGGCCCTGGCGCGGCAGCTGCACGCGGTACTCCTCGCGCCAGGGGGTCTGGTGCTCGGCGGAATAGCGGATCGACTCCAGCACCCGCTCGGCGTCGTCGGGGTGGATGCGCTGCATCACCAGCCGGCCGTCCTCGCGCAGGGCG
This sequence comes from Pseudomonas imperatae, assembly GCF_057128625.1. Classification (NCBI taxonomy): domain Bacteria; kingdom Pseudomonadati; phylum Pseudomonadota; class Gammaproteobacteria; order Pseudomonadales; family Pseudomonadaceae; genus Pseudomonas; species Pseudomonas imperatae. The sequence goes on from NZ_JBSKHP010000031.1 coordinate 17,980, forward strand.
CTGGGCTCCATCTCGTAGATGTCGCGGATGCCGTCGCTGGCCCAGCTGAAGCTGGTGCGGCCGTCCGGGTCGAGGCGGAACTGATAGATGCCGCCCGGCACCTCGGCGCTGAGCTTGCGCAGCAGTTGGTCGCGGGCGGCCAGGGCCTCGTGCACGCGCTTGCGCTCGGTGATGTCGATGCACACGGCCAGGTGCCCCACCCACTGGCCTTTTTCGTCGAGCACCGTGGTGGCCAGCATGTTCACCGGCATCCGGCTGCCGTCGCGGCGCACCAGGGTCCACTCGCGGGCCTGGTCGCCGCCGTCGCCGGGGGTCTCCACCAGCATCGCCTGGGCCAGGGGGATGTCGCGCTCGTAATAGGCGCGCAGGGTGCAGGCGCGCGCCACCAGCTCTTCGCTCAGGTGCAGGTTCTGCAGGGTCAGGTGCCCCACCGCTTCCTCGCTGCGGTAGCCCAGCATGCGCTCGGCGCCGGCGTTGAAGATGGTGATCAGGCCATTGAGGTCAGTGGCAATGATCGCCACCTGGGTCGCGGCGTTGAGCACGCTGCTCAGCTGGTTGTGGGTAATGCGCAGGGCCTGCTCGCTGCTGCGCAGCTGCGAGGTGCGCTGCTCCACCAGCTTCAAGGCCCGCTGGCGCTGGCTGACCAGGCTGTAGAGCAAGGCGCTGAGCATCAGCGTCAGCAGCGCCCCCAGGGTCACCACCACGTTCAGCGGCGAGGTGTGGTTGGCCTCGGCGAACAGCGGGCTGGGGCTGATGTCCAGCTGGTAGTCGCGGTCGGCCAGGCGTAGCAGGTGCGTGGCGGTCAGGCCCTCGGGCGGCGCCGGGTTGCTGGACTCGTACAGCACTTCATGCTCGCCCGCCGTGGACAGGTCGAGGATGCGCACGTGCAGGTTGTCGTCGTTCTGCGCCGGCAAGCCGTCGCCCATCAACTGGCCGAGGCTGATGACCGCCGACACGAAGCCCAGCGGCGGCCCGCCATCCTTGCCCGGCACCGGCGCCACCATCAGCACCCCGCGGCTGTTGCGCAGGGCCACGCCCACCAGATTGACCGGCGGGGTCACGGCCAGGTCGCCGGTCTTCAGGGCGCGCTGCAGGGTCTCATGCCGCGAGGGCTGGGAGTTCACGTCAAAGCCCAAGGGCAGTTTCAGCCGTGTCTGCGACTGGGTGAAGAACACCGGGTAGTAATCGTCACGCGTGGCGGCTGGCACCAGCGAACCGTCCGGCCGCTGGTCGCGGATGGCAAAGTCCTCGATGCCCTCGTCACGGGCTGCCTGCTCGAAGGCGGCGCGCTGGGCGTTGGTCACCCGCGGCAGCCAGGAATAGGCCTGAGTGCGCAGCAGCAACGGCCCGGCATAGCCTTCGTATTCGTGGCGGCTGACGTTGTCGGAATAGCTGAAAAAACGGCGCAGGCCAGCCAGGCGCTGGGTCTGGTCCTCGAAGCGCTCTTCGATGCGGCTGAAACGTTCGTTGGCCAGCAGCTCGAAGCGTTGCCGCAACTGCCGCTGATACAGCTCGGAGGTGCCCAGGGCCACCAGGCTGGTGACCACGGCGCCAGCGGCCAGCGCCAGCGAGGCGATAAGCCAGGCGGAGGCATCCTCACTGATAAAGCCAAGAATTTTCGGGCGAACGGCATGCAACGACATAAGCGGAACTCACAACGCCGGCGTGCTTCGTATCACTTTGGCTTTGGCTCAGTTATAGCTATTTGCCAGTAGTTTGCCTAGTGAGTCATCAAGCGAAATTGTTGATCATGGGGTGCAGCAAAAAGGGCTCCATGGGAGCCCTTTCGCGATGTAGCCAAAATGTACGACAGTCAGGACTGGCGCGGGCTACCGTTCATCGGGCCTGAATTTTCCAGGCGCGGTGAATCTTGCTGTTGCGGGCGAAGTCCGGGTCCAGGGTCTGGGCGCTGATTTCTTCCACCTGGTAACGCTCGCCCAGGTGCTCGTCGAGCTGGAACTTGCGGAAGTTGTTGGAGAAATACAGCACCCCGTCCTTGGCCAGGCGCGCCACGGCCAGGTCCAGCAGCTCGACGTGGTCGCGCTGCACGTCGAACACGCCTTCCATGCGCTTGGAGTTGGAGAAGGTCGGCGGATCGATGAAGATCAGGTCGTATTCCTCGCGGTTGGCCGCCAGCCACGCCATCACGTCACCCTGCTCCAGGCGGTTCTTGTCGGAGAAACCGTTCAGCGACAGGTTGCGGCGCGCCCAGTCCAGGTAGGTTTTCGACAGGTCGACGCTGGTGGTGCTCCGCGCGCCGCCCTTGGCCGCGTGCACGCTGGCCGTGGCGGTGTAGCAGAACAGGTTGAGGAAGCGCTTGCCGGCCGCCTCGCGCTGGATGCGCAGGCGCATCGGCCGGTGGTCCAGGAACAGGCCGGTGTCCAGGTAGTCGGTGAGGTTCACCAGCAGCTTGATGCCGCCTTCCTGCACTTCGGTGAACTGGCCCTGGGCGCTCTGGCGCTCGTATTGCTTGGTGCCGCTCTGGCGCTCGCGGCGCTTGATGATCACGCGGCTCTTGTCGATGCCCAGCGCCTGGGGAATGGCGGCCAGGGCGTCGAACAGGCGGGCCTGGGCCTTTTCCGGGTCGATGGATTTCGGCGCGGCGTATTCCTGCACGTGGACCCAGTCGTGGTACAGGTCGATGGCCAGGGCGTACTCGGGCATGTCGGCGTCATACACGCGGTAGCAGTCGACCTTCTCGCGGCGGGCCCACTTGCCCAGCTGCTTGAGGTTCTTCTGCAGGCGGTTGGCGAACATCTGCCCGCCTTCGCTCAGGCGCGCCTGCTCGACCACAACCGGTGCCGGCTTGATCGGGTTGCCGTTCTTGTTGACGCGCGCGTACGGGTCGGCAGCCGGCTGGGTGGCCTGCTCGTCGGCCTGTTCGCGTTCCAGCTGGCGCTGCTCGGCGGTGCGGCGCTCGCCGGTGACGAACTGGTCGGGCAGCACCTTGATCAGCAGCAGCTTGCACGGCAGCGCGCCGTTCCAGAACGAGTATTGCTTGTGGCTGCGAATGCCCATGCGCTTGCCCAGGTCCGGGGCGCCGGTGAACACCGCCGCTTCCCAGTTCAGGCAGGCCTGGCGCAGGCGCTCGCCGAGGTTCTGGTAGAGGTACAGCAGGCTGGCCTCGTCACCCAGGCGCTCGCCGTAGGGAGGGTTGCAGATTACCAGGCCTTTCTGGTTCTGGTCCGGGCGCGGCTCAAAGGTCGCGACTTCGCCCTGGTAGATCTTGATCCAGTCGCTGAGGCCGGCACGCTCGACGTTGTTGCGACCAGGCTGGATCAGGCGCGGGTCGGCTTCGTAGCCGCGGATCCACAGCGGTGGCTTGGCCAGGCCGGCGTCGGCACGGGCCAGCGCCTCGTCGTGCAGCTTGCGCCACAGGGCCGGCACGTGGCCCAGCCAGGCGCTGAAGCCCCAGCGGGTGCGCTTGAGGTTGGGGGCGATGTCGGCGGCGATCATCGCCGCTTCCACCAGGAAGGTGCCCACGCCGCACATCGGGTCGGCCAGCGCGCCGCCTTCGGCAGCAATGCGCGGCCAGCCGGAACGGATCAGGATCGCCGCCGCCAGGTTTTCCTTCAGCGGCGCCGCGCCTTGCTGCAGGCGGTAGCCGCGCTGGTGCAGGCTGTGGCCGGACAGGTCCAGGGACAGAATGGCTTCGCCACGGTCCAGGCGCAGGTGCACGCGCAGGTCGGGGTTGAGCTTGTCGACGCTGGGGCGCTCGCCCTCGGGGGTGCGCAGCTTGTCGACGATGGCGTCCTTGACCTTCAGGGCGCCGAAGTGGGTGTTGTCGATGCCCGAGCCATGGCCGCTGAACTCCACCGCCAGGGTGCCGTCGGGCAGCAGGTGGTCCTGCCAGTCCACGTCGTGCACGCCGTGGTACAGGTCTTCGGCGTCCTTCATGGCGAAGCGTTTGAGCACCAGCAGCACGCGGTTGCCCAGGCGCGACCACAGGCACAGGCGGTAGGCCGTTTCCATGTCGGCCATGCCGCGCACGGCGGAGGTGTGTTCGCGGGTGTCTTCGAGGCCAAGCGCGGTGGCTTCCTCAGCAAGCAGGCCTTCGAGGCCCTTGGGGCAGGTGAGGAAGAGTTCGTAACGATCCGACATGGGGTATCCAGGGGCATGAGCCATAAATGGAAGGGCAACGCATCACCCTTCCCGAGTTTAACCAGGCGCTTTTCTGTGGAAGCGCCCGTGTGACACCACCGTGGTGTCGACCGCCGGGACTGGAAATCGGCTGTGGAACAGCCTTTGATCGCCCCGGCAGAAAAAAATTCTGCAAAACGACGGGCCTGAAAATGACCCTTCGTCGTTTAATACTGAAAAGCATTTAGCCATCAATCCCTGATGGCAACGTCCCATTACTGGGGCTGCAAGGCTGATCATAGCCGGGTTTAACCCCCGCTGGCCTTTGAAGCATCCTTTTACTTATGGTCGAGACACCATAATCGTTACGTCCTTATGACAAAACGGTCGTTCACACGGAAGAACGCATTGTTTAGAAATCCCTACAGGCCGCATCGCAATGGTACGGCACCACTGCTCGCCACGCCGGCAGCGAGCATCCAAAACCGGCAGAAAGACTCTGCCCGGCCTCAGACGAGGCCGACGGGACATAACAGTCAACAGACGAGGGCAACACCCTATGAGAAGACTTAAGCGTGATCCGTTGGAACGAGCATTTTTACGCGGATACCAATATGGCATCCATGGCAAATCCCGTGAGCTTTGCCCTTTTACTCTACCGTCAGTTCGTCAAGCCTGGATCAATGGCTGGCGTGAAGGACGCGGCGACAACTGGGACGGTATGACCGGCACTGCGGGTATCCACAGACTCAACGAACTTCACGCGGTCGGCTGACGAGGACGATTTTTCTCTTACATTTTCGTGATCAACCATGCGCGCCCTAACGGGCGGCGGGCGAGAGCCCAGGGGCCCCTTCGAGGGCCCCTTTTTTATGCCTTCAGCCCCGTGGCAGCGCGGCGATGGCGTCCACCGCCTCGCGGATCAGCGCCGGGCCCTTGTAGATGAAGCCCGAGTACAGCTGCACCAGGCTGGCGCCGGCGGCGATTTTCTCGGCCGCGTGCTTGCCTTCGGTGATACCGCCCACCGCGATGATCGGCATGCGCCCGGCCAGCTCGCCGGCCAGCACCTTGACGATGTGGGTGCTCTTCTCGCGCACCGGCGCGCCCGACAAACCGCCCGCCTCGTCACCGTGTGCCAGGCCCTCGACGCCTTCACGGCCCAGGGTGGTGTTGGTGGCGATGACCGCGTCCATGCCGGAGGCCAGCAGCGCCTGGGCCACTTGCACGGTTTCCTCGTCGCTCATGTCCGGGGCGATCTTGATCGCCACCGGCACGCGCTTGCCGTGCTGCACGGCCAGCACTTCGCGGCGTGCTGCCAGGGCGTCGAGCAGCTGCTTGAGCGACTCGCCGAACTGCAGGCTGCGCAGGCCCGGGGTGTTGGGCGAGCTGACGTTGACGGTGATGTAGCTGGCGTGGGCGTAGACCTTGTCCAGGCAGATCAGGTAGTCGTCGACGGCGCGCTCCACTGGGGTGTCGAAGTTCTTGCCGATGTTGATGCCCAGCACGCCCTTGTACTGCGACGCGCGCACGCGGTTGAGCAGGTTGTCCACGCCCAGGTTGTTGAAGCCCATGCGGTTGATGATGGCGGTGGCTTCAGGCAGGCGGAAGATGCGCGGCTTGGGGTTTCCCGGCTGCGGGCGCGGGGTGACCGTGCCGATCTCGACGAAACCGAAGCCCAGCTGGGCGAAACCGTCGATGGCCGCGCCGTTCTTGTCCAGGCCCGCGGCCAGGCCCACCGGGTTGTCGAACGCAAGGCCCATGACGGTCACGGGCAGACGCGCCGGCGCCTTGGTCAGCAAGCCGTTGAGCCCCAGGCGGCCACCTGCGCCGATCAGGTCCAGGGACAGGTCGTGGGAGGTTTCCGGAGAGAGTTTGAACAACAGCTGGCGGGCCAGGTTATACATGGGCAGGCATGACTCGTTGGAAGATCGTCGGGGGCCGGCATTATAGCCACATTTACGCCCCCATAGCAGCTGCCGCAGGCGGCGTCCGCATCCAGCACCGTCCCGGTGCACTGGCATACCTCTTGCGTCACTTTGGGTACTTCCACACGGACCCCCGACATGACCGAGCCCCACACCCCCCTGGCCTGGGTGGCCGGCAGCGATGCGCCGGAGATAACCAGCCTGAACATCGGCTACATGGCCCTCACTGACTGCGCCCCGCTGGTGGTCGCCGCCACCCAAGGCTTCGCCCAGCCCCACGGCCTGACCCTGAACCTGCACCGCCAGGCGTCCTGGGCCGGGCTGCGCGACAAACTGCTGAGTGGCGAACTGGACGCGGCCCACAGCCTGTACGGCATGGTCTACGCCGTGCACCTGGGCATTGGCGGCACCCCGGCCAGCGACATGGCGGTGCTGATGGGCCTCAACCAGAACGGCCAGAGCATCAACCTGTCACCCACCCTGCAGGCCGTTGGCGTGACCAGCCCCGAGGCACTGGCGCGCCACGCGCACCAGCAAGGTGCGCGCCTGACCTTCGCCCAGACCTTCCCCACCGGCACCCACGCCCTGTGGCTGTATTACTGGCTGGCCGCCCAGGGCATCCACCCGCTCGACGACGTCGACAGCGTGGTGGTCCCCCCGCCGCAGATGGTGGCGCACCTGCGCGCCGAGCGCATCGACGGCTTCTGCGTGGGCGAGCCCTGGGCCGCCAGCGCCGTGGACCAGGGCCTGGGCTTCACCCTCAGCACCAGCCAGGCGATCTGGCCCGACCACCCGGAGAAGGTGCTGGCGTGCACCCAGGCCTTCGTCGACCAACACCCCAACAGCGCCCGCGCCCTGGTGGCCAGCGTGCTGCAGGCCAGCCGCTTCATCGAGCAGAGCCCGGAAAACCTGCGCGGCACCGCGCAGCTGCTCAGCGGCGAGGAGTACCTGGACGCACCACTGACCGCCATCGAGCCGCGTCTGCTGGGCAACTACGACGACGGCCTGGGCCACCACTGGCATGACCCTCACGCCCTGCGCTTCTTCGCCGGCGGCAGCGTCAACCAGCCGTGGCTGTCCGACGCCATGTGGTTCATGACCCAGTTCCGCCGCTGGGGCCTGCTGCGCCATGACCCGGACTACCTGGGCATCGCCCGGCAAGTGCAGCAGACCGCGCTGTACCGCAGCGCAGCCGCCAGTGTCGGTGTGCCGGTGGCCCTTGATGATCTGCGCAGCAGCCAACTGATCGATGGCAAGGTCTGGGACGGCAGCGACCCTGCCGGCTACGCGCGCAGCTTCGCCCTGCATGCCTTGGCCGATGACTGACGGGAGACGACCACTATGCTGCGTATCCTGTTGATCAACGACACCCCGCGCAAGGTCGGGCGCCTCAAGTCGGCGTTGGTGGAAGCCGGTTTCGAGGTGATCGACGAGTCGGGCCTGACCATCGACCTGCCGGCGCGCGTCGAAACGGTGCGCCCGGATGTCATTCTGATCGATACCGAGTCACCGGGCCGCGATGTGATGGAGCAAGTGGTGCTGGTGAGCCGTGACCAGCCGCGCCCTATTGTGATGTTCACCGACGAACACGACCCGCAGGTAATGCGCCAGGCGATCAAGTCCGGGGTCAGCGCCTACATCGTCGAAGGCATCCAGGCCCAGCGGCTACAGCCGATCCTTGACGTGGCCATGGCCCGCTTCGAGAGCGACCAGGCCCTGCGCGCACAACTGCAGGCCCGCGACCAGCAGCTGGCCGAGCGCAAGCGCATCGAGCTGGCCAAGGGGCTGCTGATGAAGATGAAGGACTGCAAGGAAGAGGAGGCCTACACCCTGATGCGCCGGCAGGCCATGAGCCGCCAGCAGAAGCTGATCCAGGTGGCGGAGCAGATCATTGCCATGAGCGAACTGCTGGGCTGATCCCCACCCTTGTTCCGTAAGAACGCGAGTGGGGGCTGGCCCGGGATTTGCTTTGTATCAGCCAGGTAGCCAACGGCGGTTGCCCCCACATTGAACGACAAAGACGTCGCACACCCTCTCGCCCTGGCGAGCCGGGTTGCGGCGTTTTTTCGTTTTCGGCCCCTGCTGCCCCCTGTCGAGGTGTTCGATGAGCACAAGCTTCTGGAAATCCGGCCATGCCCCTACGCTGTTCGCCGCCTTCCTGTATTTCGATCTGAGCTTCATGGTCTGGTACCTGCTGGGCCCGTTGGCCGTGCAGATCGCCAACGACCTGCAATTGACCACCCAGCAACGCGGCCTGATCGTCGCCACGCCGATCCTTGCCGGGGCCATCCTGCGCCTGGTGATGGGCGTGCTGGTGGATCGCCTGTCGCCCAAGACCGCTGGCCTGATCGGCCAGTGTACGGTGATCGTGGCGCTGTTCTGCGCCTGGCATTTCGGCATCCACAGCTACGAGCAGGCGTTGCTGCTGGGCGTGGGCCTGGGCGTGGCGGGTGCCTCGTTCGCAGTGTCGCTGCCGCTGGCCTCGCAGTGGTACCCCGCCCAGCACCAGGGCAAGGCGATGGGCATCGCCGGGGCCGGCAACTCGGGCACGGTGTTTGCCGCGTTGTTCGCGCCGGCGCTGGCCGCGGCGTTCGGCTGGAACAACGTGTTCGGTTTCGCCCTGCTGCCACTGCTGGCCGTGTTGCTGGCGTTCAGCCTGCTGGCCCGCAACGCCCCGCAACGGCCCAAGCCCAAGGCCGTGGCGGATTACCTCAAGGCCCTGGGCGACCGTGACAGCTGGTGGTTCATGTTCTTCTACAGCGTGACGTTCGGCGGCTTCATCGGCCTGGCCAGCGCCCTGCCCGGCTATTTCAACGACCAGTACGGCCTGAGCCCGGTGACGGCGGGCTACTACACCGCCGCCTGCGTGTTCGGCGGCAGCATGATGCGGCCCCTGGGTGGTGCACTGGCCGACCGCTTTGGCGGCATCCGCAGCCTGCTGGCGATGTACAGCGTGGCCGCGATCTGCATCGCCGCCGTGGGCTTCCACCTGGGTAATTCCTACGCGGCGCTGGCGCTGTTCGTCGGCGCCATGCTCGGCCTGGGCGCCGGCAACGGTGCGGTGTTCCAGCTGGTGCCGCAACGGTTCCGCCTGGAGATCGGCGTGATGACCGGCCTGGTGGGCATGGCCGGCGGCATCGGCGGCTTCCTGCTGGCCGCAGGTTTGGGGGCGATCAAGCAGCACACCGGCGACTACCAGTGGGGCCTGTGGCTGTTCGCCGCCCTGGCGGTGGTGGCCTGGTTCGGCCTGCACGGGGTCAAGCGCCGCTGGCGCACCACCTGGGGCTCGGCCGCCGTTACTGCGGCGCGGGTCTGACCATGCCCTTGCAATTGAGCTGTGCCCAGGCCAGCGCCTGCGGGCCACGCGCGGAAAACCAGGATGCCCTGCGCCTGGTCACCCCGGCGCCGGAACTGGCTGCCAGCAAGGGCTACCTGTTCGCCCTGGCCGACGGCGTCAGCCAGTGCGCCGACGGCGGCCTGGCGGCGCGCGCCACGCTGCAGGCCCTGGCCCTGGATTACTACGCCACGCCGCAGACCTGGGGCGTGGCCCAGTCCCTGGACCGCCTGCTCAGCGCCCAGAACCGCTGGCTACAAGCCAACGGCGGCGGCCAGCCGCTGCTGACCACCCTCAGCGCCGTGGTGCTGCGCGGCCAGCGCTTCACCCTCGCCCATGTCGGCGATTGCCGGGTGTACCGCTGGCAACCGGGCCAGTTGCGGCAGATCAGCGAAGACCATGTGTGGGAGTCGGCGGGCATGGAGCACGTGCTGACCCGCGCCTTGGGCCTGGACCGGCACCTGGTGGTGGACTATCAGGAGGGTGAACTGCAGGACGACGAAGTGTTCCTGCTGCTCAGCGACGGCGTGTGGGCGACCCTGGGCAACACCCAGATTGCCGCGGTGCTGGCCGACCACGTGGGCCACCTCGACCAGGCGGCCCAGACCCTGGTGAGCGCCGCCCACCTGGCCGGCAGCCAGGACAACGCCAGCGCCCTGCTGGTACGTATCGACAAACGTGGCGCCGACAACCTTGGCGACACCTTGCACCAGCTGCGGCAATGGCCGCTGCCGCGCACGCTCAAGCCCGGCCAGGTGTTCGAGGGCTGGACGGTGGTGGCGCCATTGGCCCAGAGCCGGCAATCGCTGCTGTACCGGGTCGAGGACAGCCAGGGCCAACGCTGGCTGCTGAAGACCCTGCCGGCCGAACGCCACGACGAGGCGGGTGCGCAGCAGGCGCTGCTGATGGAGGAATGGTTCCTGCGCCGCGTGGCCGGCCGCCACTTCCCCCAGGTGCACGCCCTGCCCGGCCGCCAGCACCTGTACTACGTGATGCGTGACTACCCCGGCCAAATCCTGGCCCAGTCTCTGGCCCAACAGGGGCCGCTGCCCCTGGCGCAATGGCAGGCGGTTACCCAGGGCCTGTTGCGGGCGCTGGGGGCGCTGCACCGGCGCAACATCATCCACCGTGACATCAAGCCGGAGAACCTGCTGCTGGGCGACGACGGCGAGCTGCGCCTGCTGGACTTCGGCCTGGCGTACAGCCCCGGCCTGTCCAGCGACAGCCCCAACGTTCTGCCCGGCACCCCGAGCTACCTGGCGCCGGAGTGTTTCAGCGGCGCGCCACCGTCGCCACAACAGGACCTGTACGCCGCAGGCGTATGCCTGTACCAGCTATTGACCGGCCACTACCCCTACGGCGAAATCGAGGCCTTCCAGCACCCGCGCTTCGGCGTCCCGGCCAATGCCCACCGCTACCGCCCCGACGTGCCCGACTGGCTGGACGCCATGCTGGCGCGCAGCGTGACGGCCGACCCGACGCAGCGCTTCGAGACGGCAGAGGAATGGCTGCTGGTGCTGGAACAGGGTGAAAGGCAGGGCCTGCAACCGCGTGCCTTGCCGTTGCTGCAGCGTGAACCGCTGAGGGTGTGGCGGGGGTTGGCGCTGGGGTCGCTGCTGGTGAACCTGGTGTTGCTGGTGTGGGTGTTGCAGCACGCTTGACGCCAGCTGCGCGGCGAGCCGGACGCAGCCTGCGGCAGCTGCTACGGGGATGCGCGGAACCTGCAGGCGAAAAAAAACCCGGCCTAGGCCGGGTTTTTTTCAAGCTTTATCCAATTACTTGGATTGAGCTTCTACTTCAGCTTCTACGCGACGGTTAGTAGCGCGGCCAGCGTCAGTCGAGTTGTCAGCGACTGGACGGGTTTTGCCGTAGCCGATCGAGTCAACACGGTTGCCTTGCACGCCGTACTGGTTGACCAGTACGTTTTTAACGGCCAGGGCACGACGCTCAGACAGCTTCTGGTTGTAGGCGTCTGGACCGACGTTGTCGGTGTGGCCTTCAACACGAGTAGTGGTCTGTGGGTACTGCTTCATGAAGTCAGCCAGGTTCTTGATGTCAGCATAGCTGTTTGGCTTGACGACCGACTTGTTGAAGTCGAATTTCACGTCCAGCTGAACGCGAACGACTTCTGGAGCTGGAGCTGGAGCTGGCTCTTCAGCAACTGGAGCTGGAGCTGGTGCTGGAGCAGGAGCCGGAGCCTTGCCGCCGTTACCGCCGAAGTTCACACCCAGGCCGATGGTAGGAGCGTAGTCCCACTTGCCGTTGTCCAGTTTGTAGTCAGCATCGATACCGGCACGAGCGTACAGGTTGTCGGTGATGTACCACTTGGCGCCAGCGCCGATGGTAGCGAAGGTGGAGCTGTCGCGACCGCTGTGGCCGTCAGCTTGCACGTTGCTCAGGCTCTGGTGAGCGAAGCCACCGGAAACGTACGGACGAATGGCGTCGCCGACAGTACCGAAGTGGTACATGGCGGTCAGGGAGCCAGTGTCACCGTGGATTTTCTGGCTGCCAGTACCATCGTTCGAACGAGTGTAGTTGGTCTTGCCGTAGCCCAGGATGACTTCAACGTCGTCGGTCAGGAAGTAGCCCAGCGAAGCGCCGGCAGTACGGCCGTCTTCGACGTGCTTGACGCTGTCGTTGTAGTTCTTCTGGTAGAAGGCTTCACCTTCGACCGCGCCTTGGCCTTGTGCCAAAGCGCCGAAAGAAGTTGCGGCAACAAGAGAACCAATGGCAATGCCTAAGGTGTTTTTCAGTTTCATCCGTTAAATCCCCATCTGGTGATTGTTAAGCAGTACCCCCTTACACGGGGGACAACTCGGCGGCCAGTCTAGCAGAACTAGCCCCCACGTTAGAGATATTTGCACCGAACTAAGTTTCGGCGATACCTGCAAATTTCTCACGTAGCTTGTCGAGCGCACGTTTGTATCGCATTTTCGTCGCGCTCAAACCCATGTGCATGATGTCCGCGATCTCTTGAAACTCAAGCTCTGCGACGAATCGAAGCACAAGTATTTCTCGGTCGATCGGGTTGACATGTATCAGCCAACGATCCAATCCACCACGCTCCTCCGGTTTCGGCGCCTTCTCTTCGGATGCCTCCTCGAGCGGGTCGAGGCTCAATGCATCCATGAGGCGGCGCTTGCGCCGTTCCTTACGGTACTGCGTGATACATTCGTTGTAGGTGATGCTGTAGAGCCAGGTCTTGAACTTCGATTTACCCTCGAAATTCTTCAGACCGTACAACACCTTCAACATCACCTCCTGACAGACATCGTCAGCATCACGATCGTTCCCTAAATATCTCGCACACACGTTGAACAGGGTTCGCTGATAGCGCCTCATCAGCTCTTCGTAGGCACGGGTGACGTGAAAAAGCTCCACATGCGAACGCGCCACCAGCTCCTCGTCTGTGAGCGTGCGGGGGTCGTAACGCAGGGGCAACGAATGAACTTTATTCAAAACAAGTCGGGCCGACAGTCAGGTCAATATCCACCATGGCCCGACACCCGGGCCATTTTGCGGCGGCATACAGTAGCAGAATTTGCCGGCTCAGCGGCTACTAACCCGCTGCTCCAAGAGGATCCGATTCGACAGGGAAACCAATTCCCCGTCGTCGGTCAGCACCGTCGTCTTGACCGTGCCGATCTCCTCGATCTGGCCTTCAACCTCTCCAATTCGCACTTGTTGCCCCACCTGGTACAACTCCCGCACGTAAATTCCTGCCAGGATCTGCCCGGCGATTTCCTTGCTGCCGAGGCCCATGGCCAATGCAACGGCCAGACCAACGGTAATCAAAACAATGACGATGACGTGGTTCAGCAGGTCGGTCTTGACCTCGAGCTGGCTAATGGCCACCGAGATACTGATGACAATGACCAGCCACTGCGCCACTCGCCCAAGCCCTGCCGAGTAGTCCAGCCCCACGCCTTCGGCCGCGCCGCGCACCAGGCCGTTCACCAGTTGCGCCAGCAGCACGCCGACCAACAGCACCAGCGCGCCACCGAAAACCTTCGGCAAATAGAGCGCCAGCATGTCGAGCGTAGCTGAAACTCGCTGCAAGCCAAGGGACTCGGCCGCAGAAACCAGGAAAATCAGCAACACGAACCAGTAGACGATCTTGCCCACCAGGGTGGAAATCGGCACCTGGATGCCACCGCGGCTCATCAGCTTGGTCAACCCGGTGCCTGCCATCAGGCGGTCCAGGCCCAGCTTGGCCAGCAGCTTGGACAACAGGGTATCGAGCAGCTTGGCCACGACAAAGCCCAGCAGCAGCACCACCAACGCACCGAACAGGTTGGGGATGAAATTCGCGACCTTCGTCCAGAGTGCGGTCATGGCCGTCACCAGGCTCTGAGTCCAGAGATCAAGTTGCATAGTCAATCAGCCTTATCAGCAGTGGGTTTGCGTCGCGAGACTGGCGCCACATGACCCGATCCATTTTCCACGGCGATCATGAAGGCCTGCAGCCAACGGCCCATCAGGCTGAACAGATCGCCGGCGCCGACTTGCCGATTGGCAGTCTTGAGGACACGCCCCAGGCAGGCGTCGTCATCCCGCCCTGGGGAGGAAGACGCCTTGAGCATGTCACGCAGTGATTCTTCAAACGGATCGTGCATACGCACCTCACGAATTATCAGTCAAAGACGAGAGCTGTCGCAGGCGGGTCACATCGATCCGGCAGGCATATGCAACCATATGTGTCCTGAACGGCGCCTAAACCCAACGCAATCGACGAAACAGCCACCATTGCCCCACGCCCAGCAGCACCATCAGCGTGCACGCCACCAGGAAGCCATACGGGCTGGTGTTCAGCGGAATGCCACCGACGTTGATACCCAGCAGCCCGGTCAGGAAACTCATGGGCAGGAAGATACAGGTGATGATGCCGAAACGGTACATGGTGCGGTTCATGCGCTCGTTCAGGCGCCGGTCTTCCGCCTCCAGCACCAGGCCCACACGCTCGCGGGTCAGCTCCAGCTCTTCGAGGTAACGGGTCAGGCTGTTGTTCAGTTCGTTCCAGTAGTCCGCGTCATCGTCGACGAACCACGGCAATTTGTTGCGCGACAGCTGGCCGAAGATTTCCCGCTGCGGCGCCAGGAAACGCCGCAGCCCGGCGGCGCGCCGGCGAATCTGCAGGATGCTGCCGTGCTCGGGCGTGTATTGCTCGTCGGCGTCGATCTTGTCTTCCTCGTCGTCGACCACCTCGCTCAGCTCGCCCACCAGGGTCTGCACCTTTTCGGTGAGGTACTGGGCCAGGTAGAGGATGAGTTCGGAAGAGGTACGCGGGCCACGGCCCTGCTGCAGCAGCACCATCAGTTCGTCGGTGGCGCGCAGCGGGCGCAGGCGCAGGGAGATCACCCGGCGGGCTTCGGCGAAGATACGCACCGAGACCATGTCCTCGGGCTCGGCACCGGGGTTGAGGTTGACGCCGCGCAGGAACAGCAGCAGCTGGTCATCGGGCAACGGCAGCAGCCGCGGCCGGGTGTTTTCCTCCAGCAGCAGGTCACAGCTGAACTCGTTCAGCCCGCTGTCGTTGCGCAACCACGCCTGGGTTTGCGGATGGCCACGGTCCCAGTGCAGCCAAAGGCTTTCCTGCGGTTCCAGTACCAGCTCATCCAACTGCGCGCGGGCGATCTGCCGCGCACCACCTTTACCGTCGAGCACCAGGGCCTGCACCAGGCCCCACTGCGCGTTTTCTTCCTCGAACATCCACACCCCGATGATTGATTGCGAACCGCTTAACTCGGCATTTTCAATGCGCTGGGGGACACGATAACGCCATTGTTGTCGGCGTAGATGAATTCTCCCGGCTTGAACGTGACACCGGCGAAGGTCACCGGCACGTTCAGGTCGCCCAGGCCACGCTTTTCCGTACGCAGCGGGTGGCTGGCCAGGGCCTGCACGCCGACGTCGGTCTGGGCGATAGCGTCGACGTCGCGGATGCAACCGTAGATCACCAGCCCTTCCCAACCGCTCTTGGCGGCCTTGTCCGCCAGCATGTCGCCCAGCAACGCGCAGCGCAGCGAGCCGCCGCCATCCACTACCAGCACCTTGCCCTTGCCGTTCAACTCCACCTGGGCCTTGACCAGGGAGTTGTCCTCGAAGCACTTGATGGTGACGATTTCGCCACCGAAGGAATCGCGCCCGCCGAAGTTGCTGAACATGGGTTCCAGCACCTTGACCAGCTCGGGGTAGGCATCGCACAAATCGGGAGTGAGGTAATGCATGGGGTAACTCCTGTCAGCTCAAGACACGGTCGATCGAAAAGGCGACCGCTACTGTAGGAACGAGCCGGCCTGCCCTGCGTTTACACCCTGCGTGCGTCGTTGCCAACGCACGCGCAATCGACATAGCTTAGCCGCCCCACCGCTGACCGTGAAGTCACGCACCCACGGGCACTTCCTGCGCCTGCGCCAGCAACGGCGCGTGGGGGTTGTGCAGCCAACGCCCCACCAGCGGCCAGACCTCGGCCTGGGCGGCCTTGCTGACCAGCATCTCGACGTGGCCGAAGTTGTCGGCGAAGCCGTGGTCGCGGCCCAGTTGCACGAACTGGCGCTGGTCGCCACCAAAGGCCTCGAACAGCTTGCGGCAGGCCCACGGCGGGTCCTGGTGGTCAGCGCTGGCGGTCACTGCCAGCAACGGCACCTGCACCTCGGCCAGGCCCGCCCACCAGTCTTGCTTGCCGTCGCCAAAGCGGCCGAACAGGCCATACCAGCGCATGGCCTCCAGGGCCAGGCCGATGGGCTCGTCCTCGGGGCCGCGCTTGAGGCGCGAGCCGGAAATATGGGCGAAACGCTTGAGCAGCAGGCGCGCGCTCCACTCCACCGGTGGCATTTTCAGCGGCCAGTAGGTGCGGCTGACCTGGCAGCCGAACAACGCTGCCGAGGCGACGTTGTCCTGCGGCAGGTAACCACCGCCCAGGGCGGCCGCCAGGCTGATGCCGCCCAGGGAATGGCCGATCCAGTGCGGCGCGCGGCCGGTCTGCTCCTGCACGAACGCGCCGATCACCGGCAGGTCGTAGCGGGCGTAGTCGGCGACGCGGTTGCGGGCGTAGTCCAGGTTGCGCGGCGACAGGCCGTGGCCGCGCATTTCCGGAATCCACACGTCAAACCCTTCGCGCACCAGCCAGGCCCCCAGGCCGATGCCGCGGGGCGACACCCAGAAGCGCCGGTTGGAAAAGCTGCCGTGCAGCAGGATGACGGGCACGCCGCCAGGTTGCGCCTGGTCGGCCAGGCCCAGGCGGGTCACGGCCAATTCAACGCTGGCATCCGGGCTGTTGGCAGCCTTGATGCGATAGACGTCTTCGCTCAGGTCGCCACGGCGCTCGGCGCTGAGCAAGGCGACCGGGAAGAGATTGCTGCTGCTTTGCATAAGACTTCTTGTACAGAAAATAAACGGAAGATCAAAAACACCCGTAGCAGCTGCCGAAGGCTGCGTCGCTGTTTGCAAAGCGACGCAGCCTTCGGCAGCTGCTACGGGTGAGTGGGGCTTGCGCCCCTTGCAGCTATTACGCGGCGCCCTGGCCCTCGGCCAGGAAGAACCAGGTTTCCAGCACGGAATCCGGGTTCAGCGACACGCTTTCGATGCCCTGCTCCATCAGCCACTTGGCCAGGTCAGGGTGGTCCGAGGGGCCCTGGCCGCAGATGCCGATGTACTTGCCGGCCTTGTTGCAGGCGGCAATGGCACTGGCCAGCAGCTTCTTGACCGCCGGGTTACGCTCGTCGAACAGGTGCGCGATGATACCCGAATCGCGGTCCAGGCCCAGGGTCAGCTGGGTCATGTCGTTGGAGCCGATGGAGAAGCCGTCGAAGAATTCCAGGAACTCATCGGCCATCAGCGCGTTGGACGGCAACTCGCACATCATGATCACGCGCAGGCCATTGACACCACGGCCCAGGCCGTTCTCGGCCAGCAGGTCGACCACCTGGCTCGCCTCACCCAGGGTGCGCACGAACGGCACCATGATCTCGACGTTGGTCAGGCCCATGTCGTTGCGCACGCGCTTGAGGGCGCGGCATTCGAGCTCGAAGCACTCGCGGAACGACTCGCTGATGTAGCGCGAGGCGCCACGGAAGCCCAGCATCGGGTTTTCTTCTTCCGGCTCGTACAGCTTGCCGCCGATCAGGTTGGCGTATTCGTTGGACTTGAAGTCCGACAGGCGCACGATGACCTTTTTCGGCCAGAACGCGGCGGCCAGGGTGCTGATGCCCTCGACCAGCTTGTCGACATAGAAGTCCACGGGGGCGCTGTAACCGGCGATGCGCTTGTCGACGCTGTCCTTGATATCGGCTGGCAGGCCGTCATAGTTCAGCAGCGCCTTGGGGTGCACGCCGATCATGCGGTTGATGATGAATTCCAGGCGCGCCAAGCCGACACCGGCGTTGGGCAGCTGGGCGAAGTCGAAGGCGCGGTCGGGGTTGCCGACGTTCATCATGATCTTGAACGGCAACTCGGGCATGGCGTCCACCGAGTTCTTCTTGATGTCGAAGCCCAGTTCGCCCTCGAAGATGTAGCCGGTGTCGCCTTCGGCGCAGGACACGGTCACGCCCTGGCCGTCGACCAGCAGTTGGGTGGCGTTGCCGCAACCCACGACGGCTGGAATGCCCAGCTCACGGGCAATGATGGCCGCGTGGCAGGTACGCCCGCCACGGTTGGTGACGATGGCGCTGGCGCGCTTCATCACCGGTTCCCAGTCCGGGTCGGTCATGTCGGAGACCAGCACGTCGCCTGGCTGGACCTTGTCCATCTCGGACACGTCCTTGATGATGCGCACGCGGCCGGCGCCGATGCGCTGGCCGATGGCACGGCCTTCCACCAGCACGGTGCCCTTCTCTTTCAGCAGGTAGCGCTCCATGACGTTGGCCTGGGCGCGGCTTTTCACGGTTTCCGGGCGCGCCTGCACGATGTACAGCTTGCCGTCGTCACCGTCCTGGGCCCATTCGATGTCCATCGGGCACTGGTAGTGCTTCTCGATGATCATGGCCTGCTTGGCCAGCTCGCTGACCTGCGCGTCGGTAAGGCAGAAGCGCGCGCGGTCGGCCTTGTCGACGTCGACGGTCTGCACCGACTTGCCGGCCTTGGCCTCGGCGCCGTAGATCATCTTGATGGCCTTGCTGCCCAGGTTGCGGCGCAGGATGGCCGGGCGGCCCGCTTCCAGGGTGTGCTTGTGCACGTAGAATTCGTCAGGGTTGACCGCACCCTGCACCACGGTTTCGCCCAGGCCGTAGGCGCCGGTGATGAACACCACGTCGCGGAAGCCCGATTCGGTGTCCAGGGTGAACATCACGCCGGCGGTGCCGGTTTCCGAACGCACCATGCGCTGCACGCCGGCCGACAGGGCCACCAGCTTGTGGTCGAAGCCCTGGTGCACGCGGTAGGAAATGGCGCGGTCGTTGAACAGCGAGGCGAACACTTCCTTGGCCGCGCGAATGACGTTGTCGACGCCGCGGATGTTCAGGAAAGTCTCCTGCTGGCCGGCGAACGAGGCGTCGGGCAGGTCTTCGGCGGTAGCGGAGGAACGCACGGCCACGGCGATGTCCGGGTTGCCCTTGGACAGTTCGGCGAAGTGGGCGCGAATCTCGGTGTTCAGTTGTTCGGGGAACTCGGCGTCCATGATCCACTGGCGGATCTGCGCGCCGGTCTTGGCCAGGGCATTCACGTCATCCACGTCCAGGGCGTCCAGCGCCGCATGGATCTGAGCGTTCAGGCCGCTCTGTTCGAGAAAATCGCGGTAAGCCTGAGCCGTAGTGGCAAAGCCACCGGGTACCGATACGCCGGCACCGGCAAGGTTGCTGATCATCTCGCCAAGGGATGCGTTCTTGCCCCCCACATGCTCAACATCGTGTTTGCCGAGCTTATCGAGGGAAACTACGTACTCTACCAAGGTGATCTCTCCACTAACTGTGTTGGAAAAGCTCAGGACCCGTACAGCTCCCGATTGGGAGGGTGCCGAGTGTTTATGGCCTGGACCCGGAAAATAAGTGAGAATGCCAGGCAATCAAGGCCGGCAAATCCGGCCTATCATATCCAAGAATCGTCACCAGCTTAAGGCCCAAGGCGCAAATGAAACGATCTGCTTTCTTTATCTCCGACGGCACGGGTATCACCGCCGAAACGCTGGGGCAGAGCCTGCTGGCTCAATTTGAGAACATTACGTTCAACAAGTTCACGCGCCCCTACATCGACAGCGTCGACAAAGCCCGGACGATGGTCAAGCAGATAAACGATTCAGCCGACCGCGACGGCGTGCGACCAATCATTTTCGATACCATCGTCAACCAGGAAATCCGCGAGGTGCTGGCCACCTCCAACGGTTTCATGATCGACATCTTCTCCACCTTCCTGGCCCCGCTGGAGCAGGAATTGAGCGCCCATTCGTCCTATTCGGTGGGCAAATCCCATTCCATCGGGCACAACTCCAACTACATGGAGCGCATCGAGGCGGTGAATTTCGCCCTGGACAACGACGACGGCGCGCGCACGCACTACTACGACAAGGCTGACTTGATTCTGGTCGGTGTTTCCCGTTGCGGCAAGACGCCAACGTGCCTGTACATGGCAATGCAGTTCGGTATTCGCGCAGCCAACTACCCGCTGACCGAGGACGACATGGAGCGCCTGCAGCTGCCGGCAGCCCTCAAGGCCCACCAGCACAAGCTGTTCGGCCTGACCATCGACCCCGACCGGCTGACCGCGATCCGCCACGAACGCAAGCCCAACAGCCGCTATTCGAGCTTCGCCCAGTGCGAATTCGAGGTGCGCGAGGTGGAAAACCTGTTCCGCCGCGAAAACATCCCCAATATCAATTCAACCCATTTCTCGGTTGAAGAGATTTCCGCCAAGATCCTTGTAGAGAAAGGCGTGGAGCGCCGGTTCAAATAACCCCGACCCCGCACCCCGTTCGCTGGCGCCATGAAACCATCATGCTAGAATGCGCCGCCCGCGCCGTGGGTGCTGATTTCCGGGAACCATGACCATCAAGCCTCTGCACCGCCTGATCTGCCTGCTGTTCGTCCCAGGCCTTGCCACGGCCGCCGAAAAGACCACCTACGGCCTCAACGAATACGCACGCCTGGACGATATCGACCTGCAGGTGGCCGCCAAGCTCGACACCGGCGCCAAGACCGCCTCGCTCAGCGCCCGCGACATCAAGCGTTTCAAGCGCGACGGCGAGTCCTGGGTGCGCTTCTACCTGGCCATCGACTCGGCCCACAGCCACCCCATCGAGCGCCCCCTGGCGCGTGTCACCCATATCAAGCGCCGCGCCGGCGACTACGACGCCGACGCTGGCCAGCACTACACCGCCCGCCCGGTCATTACCCTGGCCGTGTGCATGGGCCAGGAAGAACGTGACATCGAGGTCAACCTCACCGACCGCAGCGCGTTCCAGTACCCGCTGCTGATCGGCAGCGACGCGCTCACACATTTCAATGCGCTGGTCGACCCCAGTCTAAAATATGCCGCCGGCAAGCCTGCCTGCCGCAACGCTCCTACCGCAGAGTAATCCCGATGCGTTCGCTTACCCTCCACCTGAAAGTCCTCATCGCCGTCCTGGTCACCCTGGGCCTGGCGATCACGGCCTATCAGATCTTCGTGCTCGGCATCCCCATGACCGAGGACGAGACCGACGACCTGTGGAACATCGACGCCAAGGTCGAGTTCGTCGCCAGCCCCAAGGACCCGGTCAAGATCCAGATGTTCGTGCCACCGCTGACCCGCGACTACGTGAGCCTGAACGAAAGCTTCATCTCCAATAACTACGGGGTGAACGTCAACCGCATCGACGGCAACCGCAAGGTCACCTGGTCGGCGCGCCGCGCCAGCGGCAACCAGACCCTGTACTACCGCCTGGTGCTGACCAAGCGCTACAGCAGCGAGAAGCCCAAGATCAAGGGCCCGACCTTCCGCGACAGCATGACCATCGACGGCCCGGAGAAAATCGCCGCCGAAGCCCTGCTGGCGCCGATCCGCCAGCATTCGGCCGACGTCGAGACCTTCGTCAGCGAGACCATCAAGCGCGTCAACAACCTGGGCGACGACAACGTCAAGCTGCTGCTGGCGGGCGACCCGTCCACCGCGCACAAGGCCAGCATCGTCGACCTGCTGCTGTCCATCGCCCACGTGCCCATGGAAAAGGTCCACACCATCCGCCTGGTGGCCGACCAGCCGCAGGCACCCGAGCTGTGGCTGCGCAGCTTCAACGGCAGCCAATGGCTGTACTTCAACCCCGACACCGGCGAACAGGGCCTGCCCGCCGACCGCCTGGTGTGGTGGACCGGCGACGAAAACCTGATCAGCGTGGAAGGCGGCAAGAAGGCCCTGGTGACCTTCACCCTCAATAACAGCGAGATGAACGCCATCCGCCTGGCCAAGCTGACCGACGCCAACACCGACGCCGACTTCCTCGAATACTCGCTGTACAGCCTGCCGCTGCAGACCCAGCAGACGTTCATGATCATGGTGATGATCCCCATCGGCGTGCTGGTGATCCTGATCCTGCGCAACCTGATCGGCCTGCAGACCCTGGGCACCTTCACCCCGGTGCTGATCGCCCTGGCGTTCCGCGAGACCCAGCTGGGCTTCGGCATTGCCCTGTTCACGGTGATCACCGCCCTGGGGCTGTCGCTGCGCTCCTACCTCGAGCACCTGAAGCTGCAGATGCTGCCGCGGTTGTCGGTGGTGCTGACCTTCGTGGTGGTGCTGATCGCCGCCATCAGCCTGTTCAGCCACAAGCTGGGGCTGGAGCGCGGCCTGTCGGTGGCGCTGTTCCCGATGGTGATCCTGACCATGACCATCGAGCGCCTGTCCATCACCTGGGAAGAGCGCGGCGGCAGCCATGCCATGAAGGTGGCCATCGGCACGCTGTTCGCCGCCTCGCTGGCGCACCTGCTGATGACCGTGCCGCAGCTGGTGTATTTCGTGTTCACCTTCCCGGCCATCCTGCTGATCATGGTCGGCTTCATGCTGGCCATGGGGCGCTACCGCGGCTACCGCCTGACCGAGCTGTTGCGCTTCAAGGCCTTCGTCAAGGCGGACAGCTGAATGTTCGGCCTGTTCAAGACCTGGAAAGCCCTGCAGGCGCGAGGCATCATGGGCATCAACCGGCGCAACGCCGACTACGTGCTCAAGTACAACAAGCGCAGCCTGTACCCTATCGTCGATGACAAGATCATCACCAAGGAACGGGCGATCGCCGCCGGCATCCACGTGCCGGAAATGTACGGGGTGATTTCTACCGAGAAGGAAATCAGCCAACTGCCGGCCATCATCGGCGGGCGCAGCGACTTCGTCATCAAGCCAGCCCAGGGCGCCGGCGGCGACGGCATCCTGGTGGTGGCCGACCGCTTCGAGGGGCGCTACCGCACGGTGTCGGGGCGCATCATCAGCCACGACGAGATCGAGCACCAGATTTCCAGCATCCTCACCGGCCTGTACTCCCTGGGCGGCCACCGCGACCGCGCGCTGATCGAATACCGAGTTACCCCCGACCAGATCTTCCGCAGCATCAGCTACGAAGGCGTGCCGGACATCCGCATCATCGTGCTGATGGGCTACCCGGTGATGGCCATGCTGCGCCTGCCCACCCGCCAGTCCAACGGCAAGGCCAACCTGCACCAGGGCGCCATCGGCGTGGGCGTGGACCTGGCCACCGGCGTGACCCTGCGCGGCACCTGGCTGAACAGCATCATCAGCAAGCACCCCGACACCACCAACGCGGTGGACGGCGTGCAACTGCCCAACTGGGACGGCTTCATGAAGCTGGCCGCCGGCTGCTATGAACTGTGCGGCCTGGGCTACATTGGCGTGGACATGGTGCTGGACCAGGAAAAGGGCCCGTTGATCCTGGAGCTGAACGCCCGCCCTGGGCTGAACATCCAGATCGCCAACGACTGCGGCCTGACCCACCGCACCGAAGCGGTGGAAGCGCGCCTGGCGGAGCTGGCGGCCGAAGGGCTGACGGAAAGCGCAGCAGAGCGCGTGCGCTTTACCCAGGGGCTGTTCGGGCACGTGCCGACGCCAGCCTGACCGCAACCTGTAGCCGCTGCCGCAGGCTGCGCTGGCCCCTGAGTACACTCGACAACTTCAGCGTACATGAGAGCCAGCGCAGCCTGGCGGCAGCGGCTACAAAGTTTGCCTCCACAGGTCTACAATCGCCCCCCTCGCTTTTCGATGGTGTTCCACCGCCCGCATGCCTACCTGCTCCGTCGTACCCCTGCCCTACAGCCCCGACCCCGGCGCCTGGTTCGCCGCCATCCGCCACGCCCCCGGCGCCATCCTGCTGGACAGCGCCAAGCCGGCCGCCGAGCGCGGGCGCTTCGACATCCTCAGCGCCTGGCCGATAGAAACCCTGCGCGCGCTGCCGGATGAAAGTGGCGACGCCTACCTGCAACGCCTGCGCGCAGCCCTTGGCCGCCTGGGCCCGGCGCGGCTGCCCCAGGGCATGGAGCTGCCGTTCGCCGGTGGGCTGATCGGCTACCTGAGCTACGATTTCGGCCGGCGCCTGGAGCACCTGCCCAGCGTGGCCGTGGACGACCTGCAACTGCCCGACGCGCACCTGGGCCTGTACGCCTGGGCGCTGATCAGCGACCACCAGTTGCGCAGCAGCCAGCTGATGTTCCACCCAAGCGTGGGCGCCGACGAGCGCCAGCGCCTGGCCACGCTGTTCAGCCAGCCCGCCAGCCGCGCGGCCGGCCCGTTCAAGCTGGACGCCCCCATGCGCCCGGACCTGGCGCCCGAGCAGTACCGCCACGCGTTCGAGCGCATCCAGGCCTACATCGCCGCCGGCGACTGCTACCAGGTGAACCAGACCCAGCGCTTCCGCGCGCCCTGCCATGGCGACCCATGGACCGCCTACCGCGCCCTGCGCGAGGCCTGCCCGACGCCGTTTTCCGGGTTCCTGGCCCTGGAGGACGGCAGCGCCATCCTCAGCCTGTCGCCGGAGCGGTTCGTGCAGGTCAGCGACGGCCACGTCGAAACCCGCCCCATCAAGGGCACCCGCCAGCGTGACGCCGACCCTGCGCGCGATGCCGCCAACGGCCGCGAGCTGCTGGCCAGCCTGAAGGACCGGGCGGAAAACCTGATGATCGTCGACCTGCTGCGCAACGACCTGGGCCGCACCTGCAAGATCGGCTCGGTGCGCGTGCCCGAGCTGTTCGCCCTGGAAAGCTACCCCAACGTGCACCACATGGTCAGCGCCGTGATCGGCCAGCTGGCCGACGGCAAGGACTGCCTCGACCTGCTGGCTGGCAGCTTCCCCGGCGGCTCGATCACCGGCGCACCGAAGATCCGCTCGATGCAGATCATCGACGAGCTGGAGCCCACCCGTCGGGCACTGTACTGCGGTTCGCTGCTGTACCTGGACGTGCGCGGGCACATGGACAGCTCCATCGCCATCCGCAGCCTGCTGGTGAAGGACGGCCAGGTGAGCTGCTGGGGCGGTGGCGCCATCGTGGCGGATTCGCGCTGGGAAGATGAATATGCCGAGTCGGTGTTCAAGGTCAGGGTGCTGATGGACACCCTCGCCGCCTTGTAAATGTGGGAGCTGGCTTGCCAGCGAGCTTTTCAGCCCCATGAAAAACTCGCTGGCAAGCCAGCTCCCACAGGGACTTTTTGTTACCATCAGACACAAATGAGCGCCCAAGCGCCGAATGACCTAGGAAGCCGCCTGATGAGCCTGAACCTCGACGTCGCCGAACTCGCCGCGACTTATGCCAACAAGTCCCCCCAGGACATCCTCAAGCTTGCCTTCGAGCACTTCGGCGACGAGCTGTGGATCTCCTTCAGCGGCGCCGAAGACGTGGTGCTGGTGGACATGGCGTGGAAGCTGAACAAGAACGTCAAGGTATTCAGCCTCGACACCGGCCGCCTGCACCCGGAGACCTACCGGTTCATCGACCAGGTGCGCGAGCATTACAACATCGCCATCGAGCTGGTGTCCCCCGACCACACCCGGCTTGAGCCGTTCGTGAAGGAAAAGGGCCTGTTCAGCTTCTACAAGGACGGCCACGGCGAATGCTGCGGCATCCGCAAGATCGAGCCGCTGCGCCGCAAGCTGTCCACCGTGAAGGCATGGGCCACCGGCCAGCGCCGCGACCAGAGCCCGGGCACCCGCAGCCAGGTGGCGGTGATGGAAATCGACGGCGCGTTTTCCACGCCCGAGCGCCCGCTGTACAAGTTCAACCCGCTGGCGCAGATGAGCAGCGAGGAAGTCTGGGGCTACATCCGCATGCTCGAGCTGCCGTACAACAGCCTGCACGAGCGCGGTTTCATCAGCATCGGCTGCGAGCCCTGCACCCGCCCCGTGCTGCCCAACCAGCACGAGCGCGAAGGCCGCTGGTGGTGGGAAGAAGCCACGCAGAAGGAATGCGGGCTGCATGCAGGCAACCTGATCCAGAAAGCCTGAAGCAAAAAAAACCGGCCAGATTGGCCGGTTTTTTTATGCCCGAAGCCCGGGAATCAATGCACCGGCAGTTCGACGCCGTCGAACAGCTCTTCCAGCTCCTGCTTGTTGTGGCACTGGATGGCCTTGGCCATCACGTCACGGGTCAGGTGCGGGGCGAACTTCTCGATGAAGTCGCACATGAAGCCACGCAGGAAGGTGCCACGGCGGAAGCCGATCTTGGTGACGCTGGCCTCGAACAGGTGGTCGGCGTCGAGCATGACCAGGTCACTGTCGAGCTTGGTGTCCACCGCCATCTTGGCGACGATGCCCACGCCCAGGCCCAAGCGCACGTAAGTCTTGATTACGTCGGCGTCGGCCGCGGTGAACACCACCTTGGGGGTCAGGCCGCGGTGGCTGAAGGCTTCGTCCAGCTTGGAACGGCCGGTGAAACCGAACACATAGGTCACGATCGGGTATTCGGCCAGCACTTCCAGGGTCAGCTTCGGCAGCTTGGTCAGCGGGTGCCCCTGGGGCACTACCACGCAACGGTTCCAGCGGTAGCACGGCATCATGATCAGGTCGCCGAACAGCTCCAGCGCCTCGGTGGCGATGGCAAAATCGACGGTGCCGTCGGCGGCCATCTCGGCGATCTGCATGGGCGAGCCCTGGTGCATGTGCAACGCCACGTCGGGGTATTGCTTGATGAAGTTGCTGATCACCGGCGGCAGCGCGTAGCGCGCCTGGGTGTGGGTGGTGGCGATGGACAGCGTGCCTTTTTTCTCGTTGGAGAATTCCTGGGCGATCTGCTTGATGCTTTCCACCTTGCGCAGGATCTCGCCGGCGGTGGTGATGATGCGCTCACCGGCCGGGGTGACCCGGGTCAGGTGCTTGCCGCTGCGGGCGAAGACTTCAACGCCCAGCTCGTCCTCGAGCAAGCGGATCTGCTTGCTGATGCCGGGCTGGGAGGTATAGAGACTTTGTGCTGTCGCGGAGACGTTGAGGTCGTGGTGCGCTACTTCCCAGATGTAGCGCAATTGTTGAAGCTTCATATGAATCCCTCAAAGCAGATAAACGCCAACAGCGACGAGTTATAACTATATTAATGGTCTGGGTAATAAATCTAGAACTTTTTATCAGATTTTGTACGTGAGTGCACCCTTGCCCGCGCTCAAGCCTTGCGCCGGCCCAGCTGCTGGGACAGCGGCACCATGTAAACCGGCACCGTAGAGAGCTGCAGCACCCGCGCGGCGGTGCGCCCCAGGGGAATGTCGGCACCGGCGCCGTGGCTGTGGCTGCCGACGATCAACAGGTCCACCGCCAGGCGCTGGGCCTGGTCGAGGATGACCTGGGCCGGGTCGCCCTGGCGCACGCGCACGGCGGTGATCAGGGCCAGGTCCTGCTGGCCCTCGCCCAGCTCTTCGCGGAAGCCGTCGAGCACCTTGTGCTCGATGCCGGCCATCATGGTGCTCAGGCCCTCGCTGTGCAGCTCGTTGAGGGTAGGCTCGTCCAGGTAGCTCTGCAAAACCGACTCGGCGAACAGCCCCATGGGCTCCACGGCATGAATCACGTAGAGGTCGGCCTTGAAGGTGCGCGCCAGGGCCAGCGCGTGTTGCATCACGTAGGGGGCGTACAGACCCAGGTCAGTGGCATACAGCATCGAACGGATCATGTGATCTCCTCGACTGCCAAAACGGCAGAGCTTGCACAAGCTTAGCAGCGCCGCCCACAGTCCGACGCCCCGCTCATAACCTGGCGGACGGGACTCACGGCAGCTCGTCGGGCGCGCGCAGCAAGGCCTCGCGCACCCGCAGGTCGATTTCGCCAGCCAGCAGCCGTGCGTTCAGCGCGCCATGGAACTGGCCGTTGTGCACGACAAAGATTGCAGGCAGGTGGAAGACCTCGTACCTTTGCACCGCGCCGAAGTTGTCGCCGGCATCGATCCAGCACAGGCGCTGCACCGCCAGCGGCAGGCGCGGCAGCTCGCGGCGCGCCACCCGGCAGCTGGCACAGCCGGCGCCGGTGAAAATCAGCAGTGACGTACCCGGCGCATCCAGCAATACGTGATCTATAGTCAAATCAGTCAGTTCCAGTTCCTGCAGGGGCCTGCAGGCATCTTCGTCAACCAGCTGACACTCGGAGCCAGTGTTCATGGGTCGTTTTCTTCCTCATCCTTTCGATGTAGCCGTAGAGTTGAACCTGTGTCACCGCCCTGCCCTTGCCGCCCGCCGCCTGCACGTGATCAGCCTGGGCGGCGTGGCCTGCCAGCACCACCGCGCCTACCGCGCCGGCACCGCCATCGACCTGAGCATGCCCACCCTGAACAATGGCCTGCGCTATCCCGGCTACGTGGCCTGGTGCCGCAAACAACCTGCAGGCTACCTGATCGGCGTGGCGTTTACCGATGAACAGACGCTGTTCGGCGCGCGCATGGGCGAGCAGGTCTGCCAGATCCAGCAATACTGCGAAACACAATCACCCTTTTCCGCCAACGTGGAAAGCATCGACGCGCTGGCCCGGCAGTGGGTGGAGCGCCACGCCGCGGAGTTCTCCCAGGCCAGCCTGAGCGACGCTTCGTATTAAATTCGTTACGCATTTCGCCCGCGCCCCATTGTCGCAGCCCCTGCGTTCGCGCTAAGGTTCCGGTCCCCGCTGCGCCCAAAATAAGCTGTGCTCCGCCGCGCGGGGGGATCGCTGGCGGCCGGCACCCGTGACCTGACGAGTAACACGATGGCTGATTTACCGATCGACGACCTCAACGTCGCCTCCAACGACACCCTGATCACCCCCGACCAGCTCAAGCGGGACATCCCCCTGAGCCCGGCCGCGCTGAAGACCGTGACCCAGGGCCGCCAGGTTGTCCGCGATATTCTCGATGGCAAGGACCACCGCTTGTTCGTGGTGATCGGCCCCTGCTCCATCCACGACATCAAGGCCGCCCACGAATACGCCGAGCGCCTCAAGGCCCTGGCCGCTGAAGTGAGCGACACCCTGTACCTGGTGATGCGCGTGTACTTCGAGAAGCCGCGCACCACCGTGGGTTGGAAAGGCCTGATCAACGACCCGTACCTGGACGACTCGTTCAAGATCCAGGACGGCCTGCACATCGGCCGCCAGCTGCTGCTGGACCTGGCGGAAATGGGCCTGCCGACCGCCACCGAAGCCCTGGACCCGATCTCGCCGCAGTACCTGCAGGACCTGATCAGCTGGTCGGCAATCGGCGCGCGCACCACCGAATCCCAGACCCACCGGGAAATGGCCTCGGGCCTGTCCTCGGCCGTGGGCTTCAAGAACGGCACCGACGGCGGCCTGACCGTGGCCATCAACGCCCTGCAGTCAGTCTCCAGCCCGCACCGTTTCCTGGGCATCAACCAGGAAGGTGGCGTATCCATCGTCACCACCAAGGGCAACGCCTATGGCCACGTGGTGCTGCGCGGCGGCAACGGCAAGCCCAACTATGACTCGGTGAGCGTCGCCCTGTGCGAGCAGGCCCTGAACAAGGCCAGCATCCGCCCCAACATCATGGTCGACTGCAGCCATGCCAACTCCAACAAGGACCCGGCCCTGCAGCCGCTGGTGATGGAGAACGTCGCCAACCAGATCGTCGAGGGCAACAACTCGATCATCGGCCTGATGGTGGAAAGCCACCTGAACTGGGGCTGCCAGGCCATTCCCAAGGACCTGGCCGAGCTGCAGTACGGGGTGTCCATCACCGATGCCTGCATCGACTGGGCCAGCACCGAGACCACCCTGCGCAACATGCACGCCAAGCTCAAGGACGTGCTGCCCAAGCGCGCCCGCGGCTAAGCAGCGCGCACATGAAAACGCCGGGGCATGCCCCGGCGTTTTCGTGTCTGGCTGGTGGCCGACGCGTGTTCAGGTCTTGGCGGCGTGCCGCTGGTGACGTTCCATGTAGCGCTCCACGTAGGAGCACGACGGGATCACGGTGTACCCCATGCGGTCGGCATAGGCCAGCGCCTGCTCGGTAAGGGCCGCGGCAATGCCGCGGCCGCGCAACGCGTTGGGCACGAAGGTACGATAGATATCCAGCGTCTGCTTACCCAGGTCCATGTAGGTCAGGTAGGCACGATGACCGTCTACGTTGGTCTCGAATTGATGACCGGCCTGGTCATGGTGGATGGACAACGCCTCGCTCATCACAACTCCTCGCGGGTCTTGTATGTGACCCTTACCTTACCGATGTTTTTCCGGCGAAGGAACCTCTACGCCACCCCGTGCCTGTTTCGACACAGAGACGAGCTTTGTCGTTCTCTTTTCAAAGGAGCACGTAGCTCAATAGTAGGCGCCGTTGCCACCGACACTCAAGACACTCGCCCGGCTGTACGTAACATTTACGTGACCGAACATCTGAAGGCAGCCCCGACTGAACATTGCCGAATGTTAAACCTTCGACGACTGCCGACAATTGAAGTCACTACTAGTTCAGTAAAAAACACTTTAGCAGGCTTTACCAAACACACCGGGAAGCGTTGCCCAGGTTTAATAGTGACCGCTGCAAAGGTGATGCAGCTCACACCTCACCCGCCCCTTGACGCCTTTTCCAGACTGGCTGGTGGAACCTGTACGTGGGCTGTCGTCAATACAACAGAGGGGTTGGCGAGAATTTTTTTTGCTTCTTGCGTTAGGTCATTTTACTTACTACAAGTAATGGGTACTATGTACGCCGGCTATTTTCTCACTCACGAGAGATGGCTTTAAATAGAAAGTCCTTGAAGGGGATCACGATGAACAACGTTCTGAAATTCTCTGCTCTGGCTCTGGCCGCCGTCCTGGCTACCGGTTGCAGCAGCGCCTCCAAAGAAACCGAAGCTCGCCTGACCGCTACCGAAGATGCTTCGGCTCGCGCTCAAGCTCGTGCTGACGAAGCTTATCGCAAAGCTGACGAAGCTCTGGCTGCTGCCCAGAAAGCTCAACAGACTGCTGACGAAGCCAACGAGCGCGCTCTGCGCATGCTGGACAAGGCAAGCCGTAAGTAATAGTCCCTCGGGATTATTGCAAGGCCAGCCCACCTTTGGTGGGCTGGCTTTTTTTATGCCTGGAACAAACAGCAGCCGTTACCGTTGTTTGTGGTCTTGTCTCGGGTTGTGATCTTGCTTCGGCTTGTGATCTTGATCTGGCTTGTGATCTTGATCTGGCTTTTGATCTGGCTTTTGATCTTGATTGTATGCCCCGTAAAGCGCCCGGGCCGACTGGAGGCGTCGATCAACGGGCTGCCCGAAGGGCCGAGGCCGCAGGCCGAAGAGACGGTAACCCGCAGGCTTCTATAGCGGGTGCCGTCTGCCCGTTGAGCGGCGCCGGAAGGAGGGGACCCGTAGCGCAGCGGAGGGCCCAAGCAGGGGCAAGCCCTTTTTGCTTACTTTTTGGGGCGACTGCCAAAAAGTGAGTCGGCGTAAGGCCGAAACGGTCGGTGGTCGCACCACGAAAATGGATATATCCAGAAACGTCAGAAGCGGGATCCGACCATCGTGAACATATCCATTTCCTAGGGTGATGCACAATCACCTTTCCGCCCTTACGGCGGCTCACTTTTTGTCAAACGCCACAAAAAGTAAGCAAAAAAGGCTTGCCCCTGCTTGGTCCCTACGCTTCGCTTCGGGTCCCCTCCCTCCGGCGTCGTCCAAGCGGACGACGGCCCGGAATAGAAGCGCCTCCGGTTCCGTCTTCCCCGGCTACGCCGTGGACCGCTCGGTCAACGCCTCCAGTCGGCCCTGGCGCTTTATGGGGCACACAATCAAGATCAACGGCCGCATGGGATCAAGATCAAGGTCAAGACCAGTTCGCGGTGCGGCAGTTGCCAACTTCGTTGGCATGAAAAAGGGGGAGCCCGCGTCAGCGGCCTCCCCCTTTTTGATGCCAGCCGGCAATCAATCCATCTTCTGCACCGGCACCTGCGGCGCAGGCGTCACCGGCGCCTTGGAAATAACCGAGTCGTTCGCAGACCCCGCCACGCCAGGCGCCGCGATTTCCACCGGCAGGCCGTCCTCGGCCGCCACCACGTCACGCACGGTATCCCAGTTCATCTGCATGTTGGTGCCGTTGAGGTCCGGGCGGTTGAGCATCGCGTTGATCACCGCGGTGTGCTTGTCCACCGCCGACGGGTCGCCCTTGGCGTCCAGCGGGGTGTGGGCCTCGATGTAGATCTTGCCTTCGCTCACGCCGAACTTGTAGGGCTCGTTGATGATGCGCACCGGAGTACCCACCGGCACCATTTTCGACAGTTCAAGCACGTTGAAGTTGTACATGCGGAAGCAACCATGGCTGGTGCGCATGCCGATGCCGAACTTCTTGTTGGAACCGTGGATCAGGTAGCCCGGAATGCCCAGGGTGAACTTGAACGGGCCCAGGGGGTTGTCGGGGCCGGCCGGCACCACGTTCGGCAGCGGGTCGCCGTCGGCGGCGTGTTCGGCCTTGATCGACGCGGGCGGGGTCCAGGTCGGGTTGGGGATCTTGCCGGTGATCTTGGTCTGCGAGATTGGCGAGCCCCAGCCTTCGCGACCGATGCCGATCGGGTAGGTGTAGACGACGTTCTCGCCCTTGGGGAAGTAGTACATGCGGTATTCAGGCAGGTTGATCACGATGCCTTCGCGCTTGCCCGGCGGCAGGATGAAGCGGGTGGGCAACACGATCTCGGTGCCGGCGCCCGGCAGCCAGGCATCGACGCCAGGGTTGGCGGCGATCATTTCCAGGTAGCCCAGGTCGTTGGCTTCACCCAGGTCGGCAAAGGTGTCTTCGTACTTGGCCTTGATCACCTGGACCTGACCGACGATGTCCTGGCCGGGTGGCGGCAGGGGGAATTCCAGTGCCGCAGCGGGACCGGCGGCGATGGCAGCGGTCAGGGCCAGGCAACGGGTGACGACGGAAAAGCGCGGCAACATCCGAGGATCCTTTGCAAAACGAGAGGGATAATCGGACGATTGTACACCGACGCCCCGCTTACCGGGAGGCCTGTGGACGGACAGCGGATGAACAGAAAATCAGTTGGCCAGTTCCGGCCACACCGGCCGGGTGCCCTTCTTCTGCGCCTGCAGGATGGCCTTGCACAGCGGGCACAGGCGCCGGTCGCGGAATATCGAGGGGGCCACCCCGGACCAACGCGGCTGGGCCGGCAACAGGGTGCCACACAACGTGCGGTCGGCCGAGCCCCCCAGCTCGAGCTGGCGGGCGATCAGGTGCACACGAATTTCCTGGCACGCGAACAGATCGAGCTGCTCATCGGGCTCGATAAGTTGGTACGCAAACAGGGACCAGGCAGGACGCGGCATTGGGGGCTCCAGATCGGGGGGCGCCACATTAGCCGAAACGCGGTTGCTAGAAAAGCGTCAAAGCAGCGGTTTTAGCTGCGGCCAGACATTTTCCAGCAACTTGCCCTGGGCATTCACCGCCGGATGGATGCCATCGGCCTGCATCAGCGCCGGCACCCCACCCACCCCTTCGAGGAAAAACGGCACCAGCGCCACCTGCTTCTGCGTGGCCAGGTCGCCATACACCCGGGCGAAGGCAGTGGTGTAGCGCACGCCGTAGTTGGGCGGCAGTTGCATGCCCAGCAACAGCACCTTGGCACCGGCGGCGCGGGCGCCATCGATCATCGCTGACAGGTTTTGTTGCAATTGCGCCGGCGGGTGCCCCTGCAGGCCATCGTTGCCGCCCAATTCCAAAATCACCACCTGGGGCTTGTGCGCCGCCAGCAGCGCCGGCAGCCGCGCCTGGCCGCCCGCCGAGGTGTCGCCCGAGATGGAGGCATTCACCACCTCATCCTTGAAACCCTCGTGCTCAAGCCGTTGTCGCAACAAGGACACCCACCCTTTGCTGGTATCCAGGCCCAAACCGGCGCTGATACTATCGCCCACGACCAGCACGGTACCCGCCGCTGCGTTCTGCGCCAGCACCATCAGCGCCAGGCCAGCACTCAACCACAACATTCGCATCGGATTCTCCATGGGCATCAGCATCCTCAAAGCTCAGAACCTTAGCAAAGTGGTTCCCAGCGCGGAAGGCGACCTGACCATCCTGCACGAACTGTCACTGGATTTGCACAAGGGCGACAGCCTGGCCATCGTCGGCGCCTCGGGCTCGGGCAAGTCGACGCTGCTGGGCCTGCTGGCCGGCCTCGACCTGCCCAGCGCCGGCAACGTTACCCTGGCCGGCCGCGACCTCAGCCAGCTGGACGAAGACCAGCGCGCGCGGGTGCGCGCCGAGCACGTGGGCTTCGTGTTCCAGTCGTTCCAACTGCTGGACAGCCTCAACGCCCTGGAAAACGTGATGCTGCCGCTGGAACTCGATGGCCGCCACGACGCCCGCGACACCGCCCGCGGCCTGCTGGAGCGGGTGGGCCTGGGCCAGCGCCTGAGCCATTCGCCGCGGCAGTTGTCCGGCGGCGAGCAGCAACGCGTGGCCATCGCCCGCGCGTTTGCCGCCGAGCCCGACGTGCTGTTCGCCGACGAACCCACCGGCAACCTCGACAGCCACACCGGCGAGCGCATCAGCGACCTGCTGTTCGAACTGAACAAGGAACGCGGCACCACCCTGGTGCTGGTCACCCACGACGAACGCCTGGCGCACCGCTGCCGGCGCCTGATCCGTCTTGATGCCGGCCGCCTGGTCGGCCCCCTGGAGCCTTGACCCGATGGCTGGATTGCCACTCACGCGCCTGCTCACCCTGTCCGTTCGCCAACTGCTGCGCGATGCCCGCGCCGGTGAACTGCGGGTGCTGTTCTTCGCCCTGCTGGTGGCCGTGGCCGCCAGCACCGCCATCGGCTATTTCGGCGCACGCCTGAACGCGGCCATGCTGCTGCGCGCCACCGAGTTCCTCGGCGCCGACCTGGTGCTGCAAGGCACCACGCCGCCACGCCCCGAGCAGCTTCGGCTGGGCCGCGAGCAGGGGCTGGAGCATGCGCGGGTGGTGGAGTTCGCCAGCGTGGTGGCCACTGACAACGGCATCCAGCTGTCGAGCATCAAGGCAGTGGACGACAACTACCCGCTGCGCGGCGAGCTGAAAAGCGCCGCCCAGCCCTACGGCGAGGAAAGCGCGGGCGGCCGGCCGGGCCCGGGCGAGGCCTGGGTGGAGTCACGGCTGCTGGCGGCGCTGAACCTGAAGATCGGCGACAGCATCGACGTCGGCAACAAGACCCTGCGCCTGGCGCGGGTGCTGACCTACGAGCCCGATCGCGCCGGCAACTTCTACAGCCTGACCCCACGGGTGATGATCAACGAGGCTGACCTGGCCGCCACCGGGGTGATCCAACCCGGCAGCCGGGTGACCTTCCGTGACCTGTGGCGCGGCAAGCCCATCGCCCTGGCCGCCTACGCGCAGACCGTGCACGCAGGCCTGGCGCCCAACCAGCGCATCCAGGATGCCCGCGACGGCAACCAGCAGA
The DNA here is from genome assembly GCF_057128625.1 of Pseudomonas imperatae. Taxonomy (NCBI): domain Bacteria; kingdom Pseudomonadati; phylum Pseudomonadota; class Gammaproteobacteria; order Pseudomonadales; family Pseudomonadaceae; genus Pseudomonas; species Pseudomonas imperatae. The sequence goes on from NZ_JBSKHP010000031.1 coordinate 53,092, forward strand.
TCGGCAGTGCGCTGAGCAAGGCCGAGCGCTACCTGAACATGGCCAGCCTGGTGGCGGTGCTGCTCTCCGGAGTGGCCGTGGCGTTGTCGGCCAGCCGCTTCGCCAGCCGCCGCTTCGACGCCAGCGCGCTGCTGCGCTGCCTGGGCCTGTCGCGGCGCGAGGTGCTGCTGTCGTTCTGCATTCAACTCACCGTGCTGGGCCTGCTGGCCTGCGTCAGCGGCGCGCTGCTGGGCTGGTTGGCCCAGCTGGGCCTGTTCAAGCTGCTGCAGGGCCTGCTGCCCAGCGCCATCCCCAGTGGCGGCGCCCTGCCCGCCCTGGCCGGCATCGGCACCGGGCTGGTAGCGCTGGCCGGTTTCGCCCTGCCGCCACTGGCGGCGCTGGGCCGCGTGCCGCCGCTGCGGGTGTTGCGTCGCGACCTGCTGCCGGTGCCCGCCAGCACCTGGCTGGTGTACGGCCTGGCCATCCTGGCGCTGGGCCTGATCATGTGGCGCCTGAGCCTGGACCTGCTGCTGACCTTCGCCCTGCTCGCCGGCGGCCTGCTGGCGGCGCTGGTGCTGGGCGGCGTGCTGCTGCTGGCGCTGCAAAGCCTGCGGCGCCTGCTGGCAGGCGCGCCGCTGCCGTGGCGCCTGGGGCTGGGCCAGCTGCTGCGCCACCCACTGGCCGCTGCCGGGCAGTCCCTGGCCTTCGGCCTGATCTTGCTGTCCATGGCGCTGATCGCCCTGCTACGCGGCGAACTGCTGGACACCTGGCAGAACCAGCTGCCGAAAAACGCGCCCAACTTTTTCGCCCTGAACATCCTGCCCAGCGACAAGGACAACTTCGCCCAGCGCCTGGCCAGCTACTCGGCCAGGTCGGCGCCGCTGTTCCCGGTCATCCCCGGGCGCCTGACCGCGGTCAACGGCGAGCCGGTGCGCCAGTTGGTGACCCGCGATTCACGCGGCGACCAGGCCACCGAGCGCGACCTGAGCCTGACCTGGTCGGCGGAGGTCCCCACCGGCAACAGCCTCACCGCCGGCCAGTGGTGGGGCCCCGTGCCCGACACCGAGCACCCCGGCGTCTCGGTGGAAGCCAAGCTGGCCGACAGCCTCAAGCTGAAGCTGGGCGACACCCTGACCTTCAACATCGGCGGCAGCGAGCGCCAGGCCCGGGTCACCAGCCTGCGCGAGGTGCACTGGGACAGTTTCCAGCCCAACTTCTACATGATCTTCCAGCCCGGCACCCTCACGGACCTGCCCACCACCTACCTCACCAGCTTCTACCTGGCCCCCGGCCACGACCAGCAGGTGGTGGAGCTGGCGCGGGCATTCCCGGCGGTGACCTTGCTGCAGGTGGAAGCGCTGCTGGAGCAGCTGCGCAGCATCCTCGCCCAGGTGACCCTGGCGGTGGAGTACGTGCTGCTGTTCGTGCTGGCGGCGGGCATGGCGGTGCTGTTCTCCGGGCTGCAGGCCACGCTGGACGAACGCATCCGTCAAGGCGCCCTGCTTCGCGCCCTGGGCGCCGAACGCCGGCTGCTGGTCAAGGCGCGGCGCATCGAGTTCGGCCTGCTCGGCGCTGCCAGCGGCCTGCTGGCCGCCCTGGGCACCGAGCTGATCAGCCTGGCGCTGTACCGCCTGGCGTTCAACCTGGAGTGGCACCCGCACCCCTGGCTGCTGGTGCTGCCGTTGGTGGGCGCCCTGTTGATCGGCGGCGCCGGGGTGTTCGGCACCCGCCGCGCCTTGAACGCCAGCCCGCTGGCGGTGCTGCGCGACAGCTGATTGCGTGTGCAAGGTTGCATGGATGGTTTTTTGGAACTAGATTCCAGAAACCATCCTGCAGCCAAAAACAACAATCAGGAACACACGCATGCCAACTCCCCTCCGGGTCGCCCTCATCGGCGCCGGCGCCATGGGCCGTCAACACGCCCACTACCTGCAGCAATTGCCCGAGACCCAACTGGTGGCGGTCGCCGACCCGTTCACCCGCCAGCTGGCCGATGATTTCGACGTGCCCAGCTACCCCCACCACCAGGCGCTGCTCGACAGCGTCCGGCCCGATGCGGTGATCATCGCCAACCCCAACGACCTGCACGTGCCCACGGCCATCGACTGCCTGGACGCCGGCGTCGCCACGCTGCTGGAGAAGCCGGTGGCCTGTTCCCTGGAGCAGGCGCGGCTGCTGGTCGCCGCCGAGCGGCGCACCGGCGTGCCGCTGCTGATCGGCCATCACCGCCGTCACAACCCGATTATCAGCCGTGCCCGGCAGATCATCGAAGCCGGCGCGCTGGGGCGGCTGACCACGGTGACCGGGCTGTGGCAGACGCGCAAAGACGACGCCTACTTCGACGTCGGCTGGCGCCGCGAGCCCGGCGCCGGCGTGCTGCTGATCAACCTGATCCACGACCTCGACCTGATGCGCTACCTGTGCGGCGAGGTCAGCGAGGTGCAGGCCATCACCAGCCACCTGGCCCGCGACCTGCCGGTGGAAGACAGCGCGGCGCTGCTGCTGCAGTTCGCCAACGGCGCGCTGGGCACCCTCACCGGCTCCGACGCCACCGCCGCGCCCTGGGGCTGGGACCAGAACGCCGGTGAGAACCCGGCGGTGTTCGCCCAGCAACCCGAGCAGCCCTGCCTGCTGCTGGCCGGCACCGAAGGCTCGCTGAGCCTGCCGCAACTCAAACTGTGGCAGTACGGCGACACCCGGGGCTGGCACTCGCCGTTGCTGTGCCGGCAAGAGCAGGCCGACAACAGCCTGGCCATGCACAACCAGCTGCGCCACCTGGTACAGGTAGCCCGCCGCGCCTGTGCGCCACTGGTCACGGCCGCCGACGCCGCGCGCACCCTGGCCCTGGTGCAGGCCGCGCAACGGGCCGCCACTGAGGGCCGAACCATGGCGCCGGCGACGCTGTAGCGATAACCCCTGCAAGCAGGCAGAATGGCATTCCAACCCTCAATGCCATTCCCGGGATACCTCATGAGCAACGCACTGGAGCGCGGCCTCTGCGCGCTGGAACTGCTGGCCGGCAAGGCCGCCGGCCTGCCCCTGCAACAGATCTCCGAAGGCCTGGGCATCGCCCCCAGCGCCACGCACCGCATGCTTACCTGCCTGGTGGAGCAAGGCTATGTGCGCCAGGACCCGCAGCACGGCAACTACATTCTGGCGCTGAAGGTCATCTCCCTGGCCCTCAAGCACCTGGCCCATGCCAGCGTGGTGGACCTGGCGCGGCCGATCCTAGAGCGGCTGGCCGGCGAATCCGGCGAGCTGGTGCGCCTGGGCATCGTCGACGGCGAACACCTGGTGTGGGTGGCCAAGGCCCAGGGCACCCGCAGCGGCCTGCGCTACGACCCGGACGCCGGCGCCGAAGCCAAGCTGGGCTGCACCGCCTCGGGCCTGGCATGGCTGAGCTGCCTGAGCGACGAGCAAGCGCTGGAACTGGTGTACCGCCAAGGCCTGCCGAAGCCGGGCGAATACGGCCCCAACGCACCGACCACCGTCGAGGCCCTGCTGAACAACCTGCACCAGGCCCGCGCCGAAGGCTACGCCTGCGTCAACGAGAGCTTCGAAGCCGGCGCCGCCGCCATTGCCACCGCCCTGTACCACCCTGGCCAAAGCACGCCTTCAGGCGTGATCAGCATCGCCGGCCCCAGCGTGCGCCTGAGCGCCGAGCGCATGCAGGCGCTAGTGCCGGCGCTGCTGGCGGCAGCCAAGGACCTGGCGCAGACCGAGCTGGGCAGCGTGCCGAAGTTTTCCACCATGACCGCGACATGACAAACAGACAAATGACATCTAATTAATATTTGGAATTGCATTCCACTACTGCTATTTTCACTCCCGAGCCTCACCCAACAATAAAAAAATCGGGAGTATCGTCATGCCTCATTCCGCTCGCGTGGATGTCAGCACCTTCCTCGACGCCCGCCCCATGGGCGCGCGTCAGTGGCTGGTGGTGTTGCTGGGTTTCATCGTGCTGGCCTTCGATGGCTTCGACACCACCGCCATCGGCTTCGTCGCCCCGGCGCTGGTGGATGACTGGGGCATCGCCCGCCACGACCTGGGCCCGGTGATGATGAGCAGCCTGCTGGGCCTGGCCATCGGCGCCATGGTCGCCGGGCCCATGGCCGACCGCCTGGGGCGGCGCAAGGTCATCATCGGGTCGGTGTTCTTCTTCGGCGTGTGGAGCCTGGCCTCGGCGTTCGCCACCGACATCACCAGCCTCACCCTGCTGCGCTTCCTCACCGGCCTGGGCCTGGGCGCCTCCATGCCCAACACCGCCACCCTGGTGGCCGAGTACGGGCCCAAGCGCAGCCGCTCGCACATGGTCACCGGCATCTACTGCGGCTTCACCATCGGCGCCACCCTGGGTGGCATCGGCAGCGAGGCGCTGATCGAACACTTCGGCTGGCCCTCGGTGATGGTCGCCGGTGGCGTGCTGCCCATCGCCTTCGCCCTGCTGTTGCTGGCCTGCCTGCCTGAGTCGATCAACTTCCTGGTGCACCGCCCCGAGCTCAAGCAGCGCCTGCTGCAGGCCGTGGCCAAGGTGGCGCCAGGCCTGGCCAACGCTGACACGCTGTTCTACAGCTCGGAAGAAAAGGTCCAGGACAAGGGTTCGGTGGGCGCACTGTTCGCACCGTGCTACCGGCTGGGCACCTGCATGATCTGGGTGACGCTGTTCATGGGGCTGCTGACCATGTACCTGCTGTCCAGCTGGCTGCCGCTGATCAGCCGCGACGCCGGCCTGAGCCTGTCCCAGGCGGCGCTGATCGGCTCGCTGCTGCAAGCCGGTGGCGTGCTGGGCAACTTCACCATTGGCATGAAAATGGACCGCTTCGACCACCACAAGGTGGTGGGCCTGACCCTGCTGGGCGGCGGTATCAGCGCGGTGCTGATTGCCCTGCAGCAGCCGACCATTCAGGTGCTGTGCCCGCTGATCGTGCTGCTGGGCTACTTCATCAACGGCGTCAACACCGGCAGCTACGCCCTCGCCACCCAGTTCTACCCCACGCAGATTCGCGCCACCGGCGTCAGCTGGGCCACTGGCATGGGCCGTTTCGGCGCCATCAGCGGCGCTGGCGTGGGCGCGCTGATGCTGGCGGCCGACTGGCACTTCAACCAGGTGTTCCTGTTCCTCACCCTGCCCGCTGCCCTGGGCATCGTGGCGCTGACCATCAAATACCGTCACCAGCGACGCCAGCCCACCCTGGCGGCGTCGGCCTGATACCTACCTTGCGCACCTTCGGGTGCGCTTTTTTCTTCGTCTACAGGAGAACGCCATGCGCCCTGCCTTTGCCCTTGCCCAACTGACCGCCCTGCACTGCAACCCGCCGCAGATGATCGACCTCGCCGCCAGCGCCGGCTATGACCACGCCGGCTTGCGCCTGCTGCCGGTGGCGCCGGGGGCCGTGGCCTACGCGTTGATGGATGACCCTGCGCTGTTGCGTGAAACCCTGGCGCGCATGGCCGATACCGGCGTCAGCGTGTTTGACCTGGAGCTGATCCGCCTGAACGCCGACTTCGACCCGGCCACCTTCGAGGCATTCTTCGAGGTGGGCGCGCGGCTGGGCGCCAAGGCGGTGCTGGTGGCGGGGGACGACCCGGAACCGGCGCGGTTGATGACCAACTACGCACGGCTGTGCGACGCCATGCAGCCCTACGGCCTGACCGCAGACCTGGAGTTCATGCCCTGGACCGCGGTGCCCGACCTGGACACCGCGTTGCAGATCGTCAACCAGGCCGACCGCGCCAACGCCGGCATCCTGGTGGACAGCCTGCACTTCGACCGCTCCGCCAGCCGCCTCGATCAGCTGGCGAGCATCCCCGCTCAATGGCTGCACTACGCGCAAATCTGCGACGGCCCGGCCGAGCGCCCCAGCACCACCGAGGCGCTGATCCACGCCGCGCGCTGCGAGCGGCTGCTGCCTGGAGAAGGCGGTATCGACTTGAAGGCCATCTGGCAACAGCTGCCGGCGCAGTTGCCGGTCAGCATTGAAATCCCCAATGACCGGCGCGTTGCACAGATGGGCGTGCACGCGTGGGCAAAGGCCGCCTTGCAGGCGGCCCAGGCAACCTTGATCACACCCCCGTAGCAGCAACTGTCTTGAATCTGCGTTGCCTGCATCGCGACTAAAGTCGGCTCCTACGCCATCTGTGGTATGAGCCGGCCTTGGCCGCGATGCAGGCGACGCGATAGACGAGGTACACGGGGCCCCGTAGCAGCGGCCGTAGGCCGCGTCCGCAGGCGCCGCGCATTGGCGGTCAGACCGCGCAGAGACCGGACGCAGCCTGGCGGCAGCTGCTACGGCGCAAGCCTACTGTGCCTGCCATTGCGTCCCATAGCGCAGCATGGCATTGAGCCGAACAAGCAGTACCCTCATGCAAGCCACGAGCGCCGCTTTGCCGCACTTGCCCTTCGCTCGCAACCCTTCGTAGCGCGCCTTGAAGGACGCGTCATAACGCAGCACGATCCAGCACGCCATGTACAAGACCCGTCTGAAGGCAAGCGAGAAATCTACGGAGGGCGCGGCGCAACTGAGCCAGAACATGGGCATCGATAGGGTCGGTCTTGGCATGCTTGCCAATCGCCTCGGCGATCGCCCTGGCCCGACGTGGATTGACCCGAACGACGCTAAAATCAACCAGCGCCGTCAGGACCCCGCGCTCATAACCACCGGTCGCCTCGAGCAAAACCTTGCGCACCTCATAACCGCCCAACTTTTCGATAAGTTGGGCGTCACCATTTGAATCATTGGGAACACTGAAACTGATGTCTTGCAGATGAATCCAAACTGCCAGAGACGCTTTGCTGACATCGATACCGATCCAGGAAATCATGGCAAAAACCTCTTACACTCAAGGATGAGTGCGCTCTGGCGGAGCCCACGCTTGTGATGTTCGAGGTCTGCTCGTTTAACTGTTCGGGCTTAAAGCCAGAGTGGAGAGGTGAATGGCGTTTCTGCTGCTACCCGTGCTTGGGAGCACTCCGGCCGAACAACCTGCCATTCACCGCTCTCATTCGATTCTATTCCTTCTGAAAGACACAAGCGGCCGTAGGCTGCGTCCCAGGCACCGCGCGGGGCAGGACGCGGCCTGCGGCCGCTGCTACGGGGCAGCGGCAGGCTCTGTCGCGCGGCGCTGTTGGCTGGCCTGCCCCTTGGCCCGCACGGCCGCATGCTCGGCCGCCAGCAAGGCAAACGTCAGCCCCGGCCCCAGGGTAATGCCCGGCCCGGGGTACGTGCCGCCCATCACCGAATGCATGTCATTGCCCACCGCGTACAGGCCTCCGATGGCCTGGTCATGGCTGTCCAGCACGCACGCCTGGGCATCGGTGGCAAACCCGGTGGCGGCGCCGATGTCGCCTGGGTACAGGCGCACGGCGTAGAACGGCGCGGTGCCGATGCGCCCCAGGTTCGGGTTCGGTGCATTGCTCGCATCGCCATTGGCGCGCTGGTAGTCCGTGGTACCACGCTGGTAGTCCAGGTCTACACCCGTCACCGCGTACTCGTTCATGCGCTTGACGCTGTCCTGCAGGCCCTGGCCATCGATGTCCAGCTGCCGTGCCAGCTCTGCCAGGCTGGCGCCCTGGGTCAGGTAGCCATCATCCAGGAACGGCTGCAGCCCCTTGCCACCGGGCCGCACCATACCCAGGCCGTACTTGCGCAGCCCCTCGGCGTCGGTGATCAGGTAACCCGGCGCCACCCCGGCGTCCTGCAGGCCGATGCCGAACAGGTGATAGGACGTCGACTCGTTGAGGAAACGCCGCCCCTGCTGGTTGACCGTGAGCATGCCCGGCTTGCCGCGGTCGAGGATGAAGTGCGGGAACACCGCCTGGCTGCCATCGGCGCGCTGGCGGATCGACACCGGTGCCCAGAAGGCATGGCTCAGCCCCGGCTCGCCGTAACGGCCGCCCGCCTCCTGCACCACGTCATGGGCCTGCCCGGTGTGCCCCGGCGCGCCCGGGCACCAGCGGGCGTCGATGCCCGGCAGCAGCGCCTTGCGCCGCTCCGGGTGGCGATTGAAGCCGCCCGTGGCCAGTATCACCCCACCGCGCACCTGCACCCGGCGCTTCACCCCGCGCTGGGACAGTTCAATGGCCTCGACGCCATCGGCGCCCTTGACGATGCGGTCCATCTGGCAGTCGGTGAGCACCGGCACGCCCTTCTCGTCCAGGGAATACAACAGGCTGGCCACCAGCGCGTTGCCCATCACCAGGCGCGTGCCGCGCGGATGCTTGAGGCGGTCCATGGCCTGGCGTAGCAGCAGCCTGGCGCTATGCTTGAACGAGGCCAGCGAGCGGCTCAGGTTGAGCAGGTGGCCCACGTCGTCACGGTCCACCATCATGCCGCCCAGCACGGTGAACTCGGGGATCGGCGGGCGCACCAGGCGGAAGCGTTCGCCCAATTTGCGCCCGTCGAACGCCAGGGGTTCCAGCGCCCGGCCCTTCAACGTAGAGCCGGCGAGGTCGGAAATGTAGTCAGGGTGGAACGGCCGGGCGCGATAGCGCACCGCCGAACCGGCTTCGATTTTCGCCACCGCGCGCGGGCCGTTGGCCAGGAACGCCCGGCGCAACGCCGGGTTGGAACGCGCGCCCACCGCCAGGTCCAGGTAGCCGCTGGCTTTCTCCAGGCTGTCGTCGTGCACGCCCACCGAGGCGGCGTGGTGGCTGTTGGGAACCCAGGTGGTGCCGGCAGAAAACGCCGTGGTGCCGCCCACGTACTCGCTGCGCTCCACCAGCAGCACCTTGGCCCCCTCGATGGCACCGAACAGCGCCGCCGCCATGCCGGCGCCACCCGCCCCCACCACGACGATGTCGAAGCTCTCGCCTTCCTCAATGTCCACCAGGTGCTTTCTCATTGTTATGACCTCGCGCAGCAAATCGATTTATTGGAATCACATTCCACAAATTAATTTAATTACCGCAAAGCCGCAAGCACAAGCCCCGCCCACCGTGCTGGTAGACTGCCCGCCGGCCAGTCAAGGAGCTTTAAATGAGTCGCTATCGCCCACCCCGCAGCCACGGCACCGCGCTGATCACCCCCGAGGGTGAGGCACGCATGCGGGCGGAATTGCATGAGTTGTGGCACGTGCGCCGGCCCCAGGTGACGCAGTCGGTGAGCGAGGCGGCGGCTCAGGGCGACCGCTCCGAGAACGCCGAATACACCTATGGCAAGAAGATGCTGCGCGAGATCGACAGCCGCGTGCGCTTCCTGACCAAGCGCCTGGAAAACCTCAAGGTGGTAAGCGAGCGCCCCAGCGACCCGAACAAGGTGTACTTCGGCGCCTGGGTCACCGTGGAAAACGAACAGGGCGACACCTCACGCTACCGCATCGTCGGCCCTGACGAGCTGGACCTCAAGCTCAACCTGATCAGCATCGACTCGCCCTTGGCCCGTGCCCTGCTGGGCAAGGCACTGGACGCCGAGGTGCGGGTACACACCCCCACCGGCGAGCAGCTGGTGTATATCGTCGAGATTGATTACCCCTGAACGCCACCGATGTAGCAGCGGCCGCAGGCCGCGTCGCCCAACCGTCTCAGCGCAGGGTAACCAGCCCCTGGCGCGCCACGCGGGTCAGGTGGCCGATGACTTCGGCGGCGTGCTCGGCCGCCGGCGACTGCACCACAGCCAGGTCGAAACGGTTGTTGGCGAGGTTGGCCAGGGACTGGCTGGGGTCGATGAACTGGATCAGGAAGGCGCTGGCCTTGCCGGCACGGCGTGGCCAACCATCGAGGTAGCGCAGCAGGGTCGGCTGGTGCTGGCCGACCAGCAGGATTCGGGGGTTGCGCGGCGCGCTGCTGGCTGGCAGTGGCGTCAGGCATACGATTGGACGGGGGCAACTCATGGTGGTGTCTTCCAAGCCTCGCAGGTCCCGCTGGGCTGCGGTGGGAGGCGACACCGAACCAGCGTTTTAGCGGTATTTCGGAAACTCCCGTGATGGAAGTATTCCTGCGCCCCGCAAGTAGCTGTGTTAAATCGGCGCTTGAATGCCATCGTAGTAAAACGATGGCACCGGTGTCAACGAGACGAACGTAGATCAACGCCCCGGCGGGTTCTCGCCCAGCGGCACCACCGCCACGGTGAGCCGCGAGATGCAGTTGAGCTTGCCGCGCTCGTCGCTCAGGCGAATGTCCCACACGTGGGTGGTGCGGCCGATGTGCACGGGGCGTGCCACGCCGGTCACGCGGCCACTGCGCACACCGCGCACATGGTTGGCGTTCACCTCCAGCCCCACGCAGTAATGGGTGCTGGGGTCGATGCACAGGTAGCTGGCCATGGAACCCAGGGTTTCCGCCAGCACCACCGAGGCACCGCCGTGCAGCAGGCCGTAGGGCTGGTGGGTGCGATGGTCGACCGCCATGCTGGCGGTCAGGGAGTCGTCATCCACGGCTTCGAAGCGGATGTCGAGCACCTCGCCGATGGTGTTCTTCTGCGCCTCGTTGAACTGCTCGAGGTTGGGTTGCGTGCGCCATAGGCTCATGGGATTCGTCCTTTTCCGGAATATTCAAGACCTGCGCGCGTCGCTGGAACAGCGAGGCGGCCGCAATCGGCCGCCCCACTATCTGGCAGCCCCGGCGCGGCGTGCAAGCGCCAGCGCCGTTGCAGGCTGGCATTTGGCCGTTCCGCCGCCGGCTCAGGCGTGGTGCACGGCCTGCACGCTCATCAGCCCGGCCAGCGGCCAGTCGCCTTCGAGCACCGCCAGGCTGGCAGTGTTCATGCCGCGCGGCTGCTGCAGGTGGCCGTTTTCCAGCAGGCCCACCAGGGCGCCCACCAGCGGCTGGTGGCTGACCAGCAGCACGCTGTCCAGGCCCAGGCGGTCCAGCTGGCCGATGACCTCCTGGGGGTCGCTTTCGGGGGTCAGCCAGGGCACGGTGACGATGGGCTGCTCCAGCGCCAGCGCCTCGTGGACGATGGCGGCGGTCTGCTGGGCACGCACGTAAGGGCTGGCGTATACCGCGGCCAGCGGCTGGCCCAGCAGGTGCGCAGCGCTGCGCAGCACTTCTTCGCGGCCGTGGTCGGTGAGTTCGCGCAGGCTGTCGCGGGCGGCCTGGCCCTGGGCCTCGCCGTGGCGCAGGATCCACAGCTTCACAGCTTGGGCTCTTCGTCGCGGGCTGGGTGAGGCGCAGGCGGCACGCTGTGCGGGGCCTCGCCTTCGGGTGCGCGTGGCGCCGGCCAATCAGCGAACGGCCAGGGCTTCTGTTCGGTGTGGAAGCTGCCGAACCGGCCGATCTGCGCCATGAACTGGCTGAGGCTGTCGCCGAAGTTCATCAGGCTCAGGTTCGGCGAGCCGTACACCAGCCGGTAGACCAGCTGGATCAGCACCACGGCGCCCAGCAGCAACTGGGCCACCTGCCACACCAGCACGTACAGCACCATCCACAGCACCCGCAGCAGGATCGATTCCTGGCTAGGCTTGAGAGGCGAATCACTCATGTCCTTGCTCCTGCAAAATCAGTTGAAACCACTGGTGGAAATGAAGTCGACGTCGGTCTTGGGCTCGGCGCGCATCAACAGCTCGATCACCTGGGCCAGGGTACGCCCTTCGAACAGGATGGCGTGCAGCCCGGCTACCAGCGGCATGTACACCTTCAGCTCCTGGGCCTTGGCCTTGAGCACCTTGAGGGTGTTGACGCCCTCGGCCACCTCGCCCAGGCGGTTGACCGCCTCGTCCAGGCTCAGGCCCTGGCCCAGGGCGAAGCCCACCTGGTAGTTGCGGCTCTTGGGCGAGGAGCAGGTGACGATCAGGTCGCCCACCCCGGCCAGGCCCAGGAAGGTCATGGGGTTGGCGCCCTGGCTCACGGCGAAGCGGGTCATCTCCGCCAGGGCGCGGGTAATCAGCATGCTCTTGGTGTTCTCGCCCATGCCCAGCGCCACCGCCATGCCGGCGATGATGGCGTAGACGTTCTTCAGCGCCCCGCCCAGCTCCACGCCGAAGCGGTCGGCACTGGCGTAGACCCGGAACGTGGGCCCGTGCAGCGCGGCCTGCACCTGTTCGCAGAGGTTCTCGTCCTCGCTGGCCACCACGGTGGCGGTCAGGGCGTGCTCGGCCACCTCGCGCGCAAGGTTGGGGCCCGACAGCACGCCGATGCGCGCGTCAGGGGCGATGTCGCCAAGGATCTCGCTCATCAGCTTGAACGTCTGGGCCTCGATGCCCTTGGTCAGGCTGACCAGCATGCGCCCGGCCAGCAGCTGCGCATGGGGCGCCAGCACGCTGCGCAGGGCGCTGGACGGCAGGGCCACGAAGATCAGGTCACTGCCACCCAGGGTGGCGAGCAGGTCGGTAACCGGCTCGACGCCGGCGTGGATCTTGATGCCCTTGAGGTAGCGCGGATTCTCGCGCTGGGTGCGGATCGCCTCGGCTTGCTCGGGATCGCGCATCCACTGGCGTACCGCATGGCCGTTCTCGGCCAGCAGGTTCGCCACGGCGGTCCCGAAGCTTCCGCCCCCCAGCACTGCAACAGGCTGCTGTTCAGTCATATCCAATCCATCAAAACCATAAAAAGTGGCGACGCCCGCATTATACGGAGCGCACGCGCCGCGGCCAGCCCCGCAGGCCAAAGCCTTGCGCGAAAGCGTAGCCGCACGTGTCGATGCCGTACACATGACTGGAAATGTCGCCCAAGGCGGTTAAAATGCGCGGCTGTTCGACTTTGCCAAGGCCGCACCGTGCGAGATTGCACCCGATGAAATGGCGTCCCAGCTGGGACATCCACAGCCGCACCCAGGTGATCTGCCTGGGCCCCGCCCTGGTGCTGACCCTGCTGCTCACCGGTTTCTTCACCTTCGTGCGCATCCAGGACCTGCGCGAGGAAATGACCCGCACCGGCCAACTGATCGCCAACCAGCTGGCGCCGGCCGCCGAGTTCGGCGTGATCAGCCACAACACCACGGTGCTCGACAGCCTGCTGCGCGCCACCCTGGAAATCCCCCACGTGCGCTTCCTGGAGGTACAGGACAGCAACGACCATGTGCTGCTGTACGTCGAGCAGCCCGACGGCGTGCTGGCGCACAGCGCCAAGGTGCAGGTGTTCCAGGCCAGCATCCGCCTGCAGCGCGCCGCCCTGGCCGGCGACCTGCACCACGGCAACCTGCTGCGCGTGGGCCAACCCGACTGCGTGGGCCGGGTGATCGTCGGCATGTCCAACGACGCCTTCAACCAGCGCCAGCAGGAGATCCTGCTCAAGGCCGCGGTGCTGGCGCTGGTGGCCCTGCTGTTCAGCTTCCTGCTGGCCCGCCGCCTGGCCCTGAGCCTGGCCCGGCCGATCAGCGAGATGGGCCTGGCGGTGAAGGCCATCCAGGAAGGCGACTTCAAGGCGCCGCTGCCCATTGTCGACGACACCGAGCTGGGCAACCTGGCCCAGCACATCAACAACCTTGCCAAGGGCCTGGACCAGGCCGGGCGCGAACAGCAGCAGGCCATCGAGCAACTGATCAGCACCCGCGAACAGGCCGAGCGCGCCAACAGCGCCAAGTCCGACTTCCTGGCCATGATGAGCCATGAGCTGCGCACGCCCATGAACGGCGTGCTGGGCATGCTGCAGCTGCTGGAAACCACGGTGATGACCGACGAGCAGATCGAGTACGCGGCCCTGGCCACCCAGTCCACCGAACACCTGCTGAAGGTGATCAACGACATTCTCGACTTCTCGCGCATCGAACGCGCCGCACTGGAACTGGAGCACATCCCCTTCAACCTCGGCGAGCTGGTGGCCAGCTGCGCCCACACCTTCCAGCACACCGCGCAGAAAAGCGGCCTGGCGCTGCACCTGAGCCTGGCCCAGGGCTTCGACGCCCTGCAGGTGGAGGGCGACCCCACGCGCATCCGCCAGATCCTGGTGAACCTGATTGGCAATGCCATCAAGTTCACCGACGTCGGCAGCGTGCACATCGACGCCCAGTGGCAGGTGCTCGACCACCAGTTGATCTGGCTGACCTGCACCGTGCGCGACACCGGCATCGGCATCAGCGCCGAGCGCCTGGAAAGCATGTTCGTGGCCTTCCAGCAGGCCGACAGCAGCATCTCGCGCCGCTACGGCGGCACCGGCCTGGGCCTGCCCATCGCGCGCACCCTGGCCGAGCGCATGGGTGGCACCCTGCTGGCCGAAAGCGAGGAAGGCCGCGGCTCGCTGTTCACCCTGGAAATCCCCCTGGCCCTGAGCCAGCGCGCCGCCACGCCACTGCGCGAAGCGCGGCTAGGCGACGAGGCGCAGAACCTGGGCAAGCGCGTGCTGCTGGTGGAAGACAACCCGGTCAACCAGACCGTGATCGAGGCCATGCTGCGCAGCCTGGGCTTCGTGGTGAGCGTGGTCGGCGACGGCGCCCAGGCCATCCACGAGGTCACCCACCAGCCGTTCGATGCGGTGCTGATGGACTGCCGCCTGCCCATCGTCGATGGCTACGAAGCCACCCGGCGCATCCGCCAACTGCCCGAGCACGCGCACTTGCCCATCATCGCCCTGACCGCCAACGCCCTGCTGGGCGACCGCGAGGCCTGCCTGACCGCCGGCATGAATGACTATCTGGCAAAACCTTTCAAACGTACCGATCTGGAGCAGGTACTGAGGCGCTGGCTGGCAGCTTAAATGCGCCCCCAGGGCAGCCGGGGCTGGCGCTAAATGCTAAAGTGCGGCAGTCTTAGACGTTATGTCAGGCAAAATGAACCGCCTGGATAAAAAATTTCAGTGCACAGGTGTACTTCTTTGTCCCTGGCGCTGTGACTTTCACTACAACGCAATAGTCTATGTGTAGGCTGCCCTGCCAAAGGCGCATTCGCTTTGGCACGGCCGGGAGAATTTGCCCCACTGCCACACGGGACTATTGAGGAGCTCGCATGACCAAACAACACGCCTTTACTCGGGAAGAACTACTGAGCTGCAGCCGCGGCGAGATGTTCGGCCCAGGTAACGCGCAACTGCCCGCCGGTAACATGCTGATGGTGGATCGCATTACCCATATCAGCAGCGAAGGTGGCAAGTACGGCAAAGGTGAATTGGTCGCCGAGCTGGATATCAACCCGGACCTGTGGTTCTTCGCCTGCCACTTCGAAGGTGACCCGGTGATGCCGGGCTGCCTGGGCCTCGACGCCATGTGGCAGCTGGTCGGTTTCTTCCTGGGCTGGCAAGGCCTGCCGGGCCGCGGCCGTGCGCTGGGCTCGGGCGAAGTGAAGTTCTTCGGCCAGGTACTGCCGACCGCCAAGAAGGTCACCTACAACATCCAGATCAAGCGCGTCCTCAAGGGCAAGCTGAACCTGGCCATCGCCGACGGTTCCGTCAGCGTTGACGGCAAAGAGATCTACACCGCCGAAGGCCTTCGGGTCGGCGTGTTCACATCCACCGAAAATTTCTAAGGGTTATCCGCATGCGCCGCGTCGTTATCACTGGTCTGGGCATTGTTTCCTGCTTGGGCAATGACAAAGACACCGTCACCGCAAACCTGCGTGCAAACCGCCCTGGCATCCGCTTCAACCCGGAATATGCCGAAATGGGTCTGCGCAGCCAGGTTTCCGGCTCCATCGACCTCAACCTCGAAGAACTGATCGACCGCAAGGTGTTCCGTTTCGTGGGTCACGCCGCTGCCTACGCCTACCTGGCCATGGCCGACGCGATCAAGGATTCGGGCCTGACCGAAGAGATGGTCTCCAACCCGCGTACCGGCCTGATCGCAGGTTCGGGCGGCGCGTCGACCCTCAACCAGATGGAAGCGCTGGACATCCTGCGCGAGAAAGGCGTGAAGCGCGTTGGTCCATACCGCGTGACCCGCACCATGAGCAGCACGGTCTCCGCTTGCCTGGCCACGCCATTCAAGATCAAGGGCCTGAACTACTCCATCGCTTCTGCCTGCGCCACCAGTGCCCACTGTATCGGTACCGCCATGGAACAGATCCAGATGGGCAAGCAGGACATCGTCTTCGCCGGTGGCGGTGAAGAAGAGCACTGGAGCCAGTCGTTCCTGTTCGACGCCATGGGCGCCCTGTCCAGCAAGCGCAACGACACCCCTGAAAAGGCTTCGCGCGCCTACGACAACGACCGTGATGGCTTCGTCATCGCCGGCGGTGGCGGCATGGTAGTGGTCGAGGAGCTGGAGCACGCCCTGGCCCGTGGCGCCAAGATCTACGCGGAAATCGTCGGCTACGGCGCTACTTCCGACGGCTACGACATGGTGGCCCCGAGCGGCGAAGGCGCGATCCGCTGCATGCAGCAGGCGCTGTCCACCGTCGACACCCCGATCGACTACCTGAACACCCACGGCACCTCGACCCCGGTCGGCGACGTCGCGGAAATGAAAGGTGTGCGCGAAGTGTTCGGCGACAAGGCCCCGGCCATCAGCTCCACCAAGAGCCTGTCGGGTCACTCCCTGGGCGCCGCCGGCGTTCACGAAGCGATCTACTGCATGCTGATGATGGAAGGCAACTTCATTGCCGGTTCCGCCAACATCGACGAGCTGGACCCAGCCGTTGCCGACATGCCGATTCTGCGCGAGACTCAAGAAAACGCCAAGATCGACACCGTCATGAGCAACAGCTTCGGCTTCGGTGGCACCAACGCCACGCTGGTGCTCAAGCGCTGGCAGGGCAAGTAAGGGCTCACCCCCTTGCTGAAAAAGAACGGCACCTTCGGGTGCCGTTTTTTTATGCCCTGAATTGTCTTGTGGGAGCTGGCTTGCCAGCGAGCTTTCCGGGCCTCAACAGCTCGCTGGCAAGCCAGCTCCCACAGCCATTCCCTTAATTACAGGAGCGCCGCCAGAGCACAAACGTACCAGCACTTCCAGGCCACACGGTCTACAGTAGGGCGATCATGCACAAGGACCGCCCCATGCCCATCACCCTCAACACCGAATCCGCCGACAGCTTCCGCCACAGCCTGCAGATCGACGACCACGCCCTGTTCACCGACCTGCCCAAGGCCCTGGGCGGCGACGATTCGGCGCCCTCCCCCCACGACTATTTCGACGCTGCCCTGGGCGCCTGCAAGGCGCTGACGCTGAAGTACTACGCGCAGAAAAAAGGCATCCCACTGACCGGCGTGTCGGTGGACGTGCAGCGCGATGACAGCCAGGAGTTGAAGGGCCACTATGCAATCAACGTCGTGCTGACCCTCAAGGGCGTGCTCACCGCCGAGCAGCGCGCCGAACTGCACCGCGTGGCCGACCGCTGCCCCGTGCACAAGCTGATGACCAGCACCGAGATCGCCATCACCACCACCCTGGCCGAAGGCGCCTTCAGCCAGTAACGGAGCCCGTCATGCCGCACCTGGTGATTCGCCCACCCGCCGAAGACGTCGAAGGCCAGCCCATCCTGCGCCCTCTGCCATCGCGGCAGTGCCGCGCGGTGGGCCCCTTCGTGTTCTTCGACCACATGCTCGCCACCACCTATGCCCCCGGCGCTGGCGTGAACATCCGCCAGCACCCGCACATCGGCCTGTCGACCCTGACCTACCTGTTCGAAGGCGAGCTGCTGCACAAGGACAGCCTGGGCAGCGACCAGCGGGTGAAGCCCGGCGAGGTCAGCTGGATGACCGCCGGCAAGGCCATCGCCCACGTGGAGCGCACACCGGACGACCTCCGCGCCCGCGGTTCGCGCCTGCATGGCCTGCAGGTGTGGCTGGCGTCGCCTGTGAGCGCCGAACAGGGTGAAAGCCACTACAGCCATCACCCCGCGGGCGAACTGCCCGTGAGCGACGCCCTGGGCGCTCGCATCAGGATGATTGCCGGCGAAGGCTTCTGCCTGGTCGCACCGGTGCCGGTGCTTTCTCCTACGCTGTACGCTGAAGTGCACATGGTGGCAGGCAGCACGCTGCTGCTGCCTGACGAACATCAGGAGCGGGCGCTGTATGTGCTGGAGGGTGAGGTAGAACTGGAGGACGAGGCGGTGCAGCCGCTGACACTGCTGGTGCTGGAAGCCGGCGAGCAGCCGACGCTGGTGGCACAGACCGATTGCCACCTGGTGCTGATCGGTGGCGCCCCGCTGGACGGGCCGCGGCGCATGAACTGGAACTTCGTCGCCAGCGACGTGGCGCTGATTGACCAGGCGCGGGCGAAATGGGCAGCCGGCGATTGGCCGACGGTGCCGGGCGAAACCGAACGGATCGAATTACCGCGATAATCAGTGTGGGAGCTGGCTTGCCAGCGAGCTTTTGAGGCCCAAAAGCTCGCTGGCAAGCCAGCTCCCACAAATGCATCAGCGATGCATTCGAATCAGACCGCTGGCTTGAAAACTTCTTCCAGCAGGTTGTGCATGGCCTTGAAGGCACGGTCAGCCACAACCTTGTTGTACATCTGCACGCCCGGGTTGTTGGCTTCCACGTCGGTGAACGAGTGGTAGGCGCCACCGTAGCTGGTCAGCTGCCAATCCACGCCCGCGGCGTTCATTTCTTCTTCGAAGGCAGGCAGCTGCTCTTTCGGTACCAGCGGGTCGCTGGCGCCGTGCAGCACCAGCACCTTGCCCAGGATGTTCTTGCCATCGGCCGGGTTCGGCGTGTCCAGGGTACCGTGGAACGACACCGCAGCCTTCAGCGGCGCGCCGGTGCGGGCCAGCTCCAGGGAGCAGCAGCCACCGAAGCAGAAGCCGAAGGTGGCCAGCTGGTCCTTGTCCACGGCAGCAACGGCCTGGCCCTGCAGCTGCTCGAAGGCCACCTGCATGCGCTTGCGCAGTTCGGCGCGGTCGGTCTTGAGCGGCATCATCGCCGCCAGGCATTCCTCGTTGCCTTTCGGGCGCACGGCCTGGCCGTACAGGTCAGCCAGCAGTACCACATAACCCTGGGCCGCGACGGATTGCGCGATGCGCTCGGCGCCTTCGCTGATGCCTACCCAGTTCGGCGCCATCAACAGGCCCGGACGCGGGGATACCACCGCATCGTCATACACCAGGCGGCTTTCATATGGCTTGCCATCGATCTGATAGACAACGGATTGAACGGTAACAGTCATGAGATTTCCCCGATACAAAGAGAGTGGGACTTAAACGCAAAAACCCGCCGAAGCGGGTTTTTGCTGCAACAGTTTAAACGGACAGTTCGACCAGCAGCTTGTTCAGGCGGCGCACGTAGGCGGCCGGGTCCTTCAGGCTGTCGCCGGCGGCCAGGGCCGCCTGGTCGAAGAGGATGTGCGAGAAGTCGGCGAAACGGTCTTCGCTCTGCTCGTGATCCAGCTTCTCGATCAGCGGGTGGCTTGGGTTGAACTCGAAGATCGGCTTCGACTCAGGCACCTTCTGGCCGCTGGCTTCCAGGATCTGGCGCATCTGCAGGCCCAGGTCCTGCTCACCGATGGCCAGGATGGCTGGCGAATCGGTCAGGCGGTGCGACACGCGCACTTCGCTGACGCTGTCACCCAGGGCGGCTTTCAGGCGCTCGATCAGGCCTTCCTTGTCCTTGGCCACTTCTTCCTGGGCTTTCTTGTCTTCTTCCGAATCCAGCTTGCCCAGGTCCAGGTCGCCACGGGCCACGTCGACGAAGCCCTTGCCGTCGAAGTCGGTCAGGTAGCTCATCAGCCACTCGTCGATACGGTCGGTCAGCAGCAGCACTTCGATGCCTTTCTTGCGGAAGACTTCAAGGTGCGGGCTGTTCTTGACCTGCGCGTAGCTCTCGCCGGTGAGGAAGTAGATCTTGTCCTGGCCTTCCTTGGCGCGCGCCAGGTAGTCGGCCAGGGACACGGTCTGCTCGCCGCTGTCGTCGTGGGTGGACGCGAAGCGCAGCAGGCCGGCGATCTTTTCCTTGTTGGCGAAGTCTTCGGCCGGGCCTTCCTTGATGACCTGGCCGAAGTTCTTCCAGAAGCCCTTGTACTGCTCAGGCTCGTTCTTGGCCAGCTTCTCCAGCATGTCCAGCACGCGCTTGGTCAGGGCGGTCTTCATGGAGTCGATGATCGGGTCTTTCTGCAGGATTTCCCGCGACACGTTCAGCGACAGGTCGTTGGAGTCGACCACGCCCTTGATGAAGCGCAGGTACAGCGGCAGGAACGACTCGGCCTGGTCCATCACGAACACGCGCTGCACGTACAGCTTCAGGCCGCGTGGCGCTTCGCGCTGGTACAGGTCGAACGGCGCGCGGGCGGGCACGTACAGCAGCGAGTTGTATTCCAGCTTGCCTTCGACCTTGTTATGGCTCCAGCTCAGCGGGTTCTCGTGGTCGTGGGCGATGTGCTTGTAGAACTCCTGGTATTCCTCGTCCTTCACCTCGGTGCGCGGACGGGTCCACAGGGCGCTGGCGCGGTTGACGGTTTCCCATTCGGCGGCAGGCTGTTCCTCACCTTCGGCAGCAGCCTGTTCTTTCGGCAGCTCGATCGGCAGGGCGATGTGGTCGGAGTACTTCTTGATGATGTTACGCAGGCGCCAGCCATCGGCGAACTCGGACTCGGCTGGCTTCAGGTGCAGCACGATGCGGGTGCCGCGGTCGGCCTTGTCGATGGTCGCGACTTCGAACTCGCCCTCACCCTTCGACGACCAGTGCACGCCTTCGCTGGCGGCAGTGCCGGCGCGACGGCTGTACACGTCGACCTGGTCGGCAACGATGAACGCGGAGTAGAAGCCCACGCCGAATTGGCCGATCAGGTGCGAATCTTTCTTCTGGTCGCCGGTGAGGTTCTTCATGAAGTCGGCGGTGCCGGACTTGGCGATGGTACCCAGGTGGGTGATCACGTCGTCACGGTTCATGCCGATGCCGTTGTCTTCGAGGGTGACGGTGTTGGCCGCCTTGTCGAAGCTCACGCGGATTTTCAGCTCGGCGCCGCCTTCCAGCAGGTCGGGCTTGGACAGCGCTTCGAAGCGCAGTTTGTCGACAGCGTCGGATGCGTTGGAGATCAATTCGCGAAGGAAAATTTCCTTGTTGGAATACAGCGAATGGATCATGAGGTGCAGCAGCTGCTTCACCTCGGTCTGGAAGCCCAGGGTTTCTTTTTGAGTTTCCACACTCATGGTCATCAAACTCCAATCAGATGGCACAGGCCGCGGGCTCAAGCGCATTTGCGGCGGGATGACAATCAGATGGGGGCAGCCCCGGTGATTTCAAGGGGCAGGACTTTCATCAATCTTGAAATGCGCCCGCGCGGTGGCGATGGGCTCGGCCGGGTCGGCCTGCCAGGCAGTGATGGCCACGTTGGTAACGCGCCGCCCCTGGCGCCACAACTGGCAGCGCGCGAAGGTGTCGCGGAACAGCCCGGCGCGCAGGTAATCAATGGAAAAGTCGATGATCTTCGGCACCTGCCCGGTCTCGGTGAACAGGATCAGCTGCAGCGCCGCCGCCAGCTCCATGAAGCCGGCGATCACGCCGCCGTGAATCGCCGGCAACAACGGGTTACCAATATTGCCGCGGTTGGCCGGCAAGATGAACAGCACGCCCTCCTCCTCGCGCCGGCACTGGATGCCGATCAGCGTCGCGTAGGGAATCAACGCCAGCAGCGGCGCGTAGTCATTGTCGGCGTGGGCCACGCGCAGCCGCTCGCGCAGGGCATGGTCGATCATGGCTGGCCTCCAAGGGCACCGGCGAAGGCAGCGCTGCCCTTCACGCCCTTGCCCAGGCGCATGAAGGTGCCCACCACCTGGGCGATCGGCTCATCGGCGCTGTCCTGGTAGGCAAAGCCCCTGGTGAAGATCACATCGCGCGTCACCCGGTAGCACTGGGCATGGCCGTAGACCGCCTTGTGCGCCTGGGCGGGGTGAATGTAGTCGATGCGCAGGTCCAGGGTCGGGCACACCTCGAACTGCGGCAGCACGCACAGGGTGGCAATGCCGCACGTGGTGTCCATCAGGGTTGTCACCGCACCGCCATGGATAACCCCCGTCTGCGGGTTGCCGACAATGGCCGGCGAATAAGGCAGCACCAAGGTGACGCCCTGCTGATCAATGGCACTGATACTCAGGCCAATGATCTGGCAATGCGGCAACGCACTGATGAACCGCCGGGCTTGCTGTAACAACGGTGAATCGGTCATGGCTGAGGCCTTGGTTATTGTTTTTCGAAACAGCACACCGTGAACAAAAAGTCTATATGGATCCAACACTTATATATCGTGCACTGCCACGGAACTTAAGTTGCCGGGCCGCGTTCGAAGGGAAAGTAGATATCTTCAATAAGGAGAAACACCCCATGCGTAAAACTTTAGCTTATGCCCTGATGCTGGCCGCTTCCCTGGGCCTGGCTGCTTGCGATAAAAAATCCGAGGACAAAGCCCAGGATGCGCAGCAACACGCCGAACAAGCACAACAGAAGATGGACGACGCTCAGGATAAAATGAACGACGCCGCTAAAGAAAACGCCGAAGCTGCCAAATCCAACGACGAAGCCAACCAGGAACGCGCCAAGGAGAACTCCGACGGTGCTTCCAACGTGCAGACTCCAGCGCCTCAGGCCACTACCCCGAGCGAACCTGCCAAGAACTGATTGGCGGTTGACGCATACAATAAAGCCCGGCCGATTGCCGGGCTTTTTTGTTTCCGGACATTGAACTTTATTGCAGCGTGGATAACACCCAATAACGATAAACCGGCGTCAGCATCAACAACAATGAACACACCAACCCCACCATCCATACCAGCGAACGCAACGACGCCCTGTCGTTGAGGTACAGGTACAGGTAAATAACCCGCGCAATGATGAAGACGATGGCCAGCAGGTCGACGAACCAGCCCTGCGTCTGGGTGGTGTGCGCCATCAGCACGCCTACCGCAAACAGAATGAAGGCTTCGAAGCTGTTCTGGTGCGCCGCCACCGCCCGCGCGCCCAGGCCGGTGAGGCGCGCCTGCTGGGCGCGGGGGTTGTGGTTGTCGTAGCCGCCCTGCTCTTTCATGGCCTTGGCCACGGGGATACGGGCGATGTAGATCAACAGCGCGGCGATGAAAATGCACCAGAACGGGATGCTCATGGGGGTGTTCCTCGTTGGGGTTCGCCCAAGGGGTATAGCACGCCCCCCGTATCCGCGTAGCCGCACTGTCTTGTGGGAGCTGGCTTGCCAGCGAGCTTTTATGGCCCCAACAGCTCGCTGGCAAGCCAGCTCCCACAGGAT